>NZ_JRFE01000004.1 GCF_000756305.1 Myxosarcina sp. GI1 | reverse complement strand
AGCCACCTGCGGACGACCTACCAGTTCCTGAAGCCGACGCGGGTGTCGATTTGCCCGATAACGCTCAGGCTAACGTCCCCACAAGCGCAGATGAACCTCCAACCGATGTGCCGGGCTTCGATCCGACGATGCCTCCGCCAGATGACTTCAACGCGAACGACTTCGACCCGCTCGACCCCACTTTGCCACAGGGAGTCGAACCAAGCGTGCTGATTCCCGGTCCTGTCGATCCAGTTGCGCCTGTCATTACTGAGAGCAACCCATTTGCCGACTATTTCGATCCATTTTTTGGCGTGTATTTACCGGCTCGTGGCGAAGAGCCAGTACTACCTAACGGCGAGGACGGCTACACGGTTGACGATTTATTCGTGTTTGGCGATCGTCTGACCGAGAACGGCGGCGAGTTTGGTAAGAACGCCGTAGCCAAAAGCACTGGTGCGAACCCACCCTACGACGAAGCACCCTACTCACCGCTTGGCAACTTCACCGACGGCTTGAACTGGACTACTTACCTCGCGCGCGCTTTGGGTGTTGAGGATTCTGCCGAGCAGGACACCAACTTTAGCTACTTAGATGCTACAGCGCGGAATTTGGTCAACCCTGTTGACCCCTTCGGCGAGGCTACTGAATTGAACACCTTCGCAGGTCAGATTAATACCTTCGAGGAAACCTATGGCACGTTTACCGAAGACGATTTAGCGATCGTCAACTTTGGTGGCAACGATCTAACTTTACCGCCAGAGGAAGGGGTAGCCCCAGAGGAGGCTGCCCAGCAATCGATCCAAGCGACCATCGATGGTATTGCCAGCCTGCAAGAGTTGGGTGCCGAGAACTTCCTAGTCGGACTCGTACCGCCAGTCGAACTGGCACCGATCTTCAGCGATCGAGAGTTTCTCGATCTCCTTGGTGTCGAGCCTGGGTTCTTCGAGCCAGTAGTAGAGAACTACAACCAGGGTTTGACGGCTGCGCTGGAGGAATACGAAGCAGAGTCGGGCGCGAACATCGAGATCTTCGACACCAACGCGCTGTTCGATGCCATCGCTGCCGAGCCAGAAGCATACGGCTTCGTCAATGTAGACGAGCCAGTGTTAAGCAGCCAGACACCAGTGAACGGCGAACCAATAAAATACAATGAGGCAATTGTTGGAGAAGATCCAGCAGTGCAGCATTCGACGCTGTTCCTCGACCCTTACTTCCACCCGACCGCACTCGGTCACTCGATCGCCGCCGAGGCTGCCCGCGATGAACTGCTCGATCTAGGCGAGGCTATTTCTGGATCGACACCGAAAGAAACAGGACTGACCATTGAGCTTTACGATGCGGACAAAGATACCTCGATCGCATCTCTTAAAGATGGTATGCAAATTCAGGCAAGCGAAATTGCCGATAAGAATCTGACAATTTCTGCCACAGTCCCAGAAAATAGCAACTACTTTGAGGAGGTGGAGAGCGTATTTCTCAATCTAAATGATGGTCAAGTCACTAAAACAGAGAATTTTGAACCCTATGCTCTATTCGGTGCTGATGGTGGGGAGGATTTTAAAGGAGGAATTGACTTGCAGGGGGAAAACACCATCTCTTTCGATTTATATTCCCAAGATCGGCTTGGCGGCGAAATGCTTGGCAGCATAAATATAGACTTTTCGATTGTCTAAGTATTCCTGAGTTCGACAGTCCGTCGATCGCTAACTCGATCGCCTGAAGGCAAAACTCTGGTTAGGTATTGACGGATTGTCTGCGAGGTATGATTTTTGGGTAATTTATATCAAATCTGATTGCCAAAGTATACTTTTGGGTTTGGGTTTTATCCCAAATCCTGTTTGAATACAACAGTTATAGGTTATGCGAGGCTAGGGGGTAAAAGAGTTTGAGCTTTTTTTAGGTCATAATTGCAAATATTATAGAGCTATGCCAACTCTATTAGACTTCCTAATTGGAATAGTCAATCGCCTTTTTACACGATAAAACTAGACGTGTTAGATATTGACTCGATTGAGATGATAAATCTAATAATTTTAAACTTCCGCCCATAGTTTCCAACAAACTTTGTGACAGCATAAATTTCATTTTGGGGGACAACTTCATTTTGCTGCCGTTAGTATCTATTTCTTTGAGAAGATTGCGATCGCTACAGTTGTTTGTTGTCTCTTTACTATCAAGCCAAAGATTGGCACTACACTGCAAATCAATGTGAATATCGACGAAGTTAGGAACGTTGCTAGCAGTTGTAACCTCAATCTCTCCCCCATCCATTAAGGAAATACCACTATCGATTAAATTGGCAACTAACTGAATTAAACGCGCGCGATCTGCCAATACATAGAGAATAGGATCGGGTTCTGTTACTGTTAGTTTCAAATTACGATTGGCAGCTTGAAGATAAGTCAACTGTCGAACGCAATGAAAAATTTTGGTTAATTGTAGAGTTTCAAAACAAAGACTAGTGCTACCGTGTTCGATTTTAGAAACCGCAACGATTTCATCAATTAATTTCATCAGCTTTAACGCCGACTGATAAGCCTGTTCGATAAATTCTTTTTCTTCTTGAGGGTTTTCACAAAGGTCGGATAAAATTAGCTGATGAATTCCGATTAGGCTACTTAAAGGCGATCGCAATTCATGAGAAGTTCTTGCTAAAAAACTAGCTTTAAATTCGCTCATTTGAGCCGCCATTTGATAGGCTAGCTTTACCTGCTTTAGTTCTTCTTCTAGTTGCTCGTATTTATTCATTTATATCCAGTCTTTATTTGACTCCCCACCATTGTAAACACTAAAAACGAGCTTTAGGTTTCAAACAAAATTTTTCCCTGACGCAGTATGACCCAACTATTGCCCTCCCACTTGGCGACGGTAGAGGGTTGACCGCTACCAATGAGTTCTGTTTGACTATATAAACTGGTTTCTAAAACCAATATTTGGGGAAAAGCCTCCGCAATTGCTGCCATAGTCGTTAATGGCTGTTCCCCAGACAAATTCGCGCTGGTGGTAGCTAAAACGCCCGTTTCTTCTAAGATAGATCTGGCGATCGCGCTATCGGGTATGCGAATCCCCACAGTAGTCGGATCGCCAGTATTAATTACTTTAGGTACTTGTGAAGAGGCTGGTAAAACTAAAGTAACCGCACCTGGAAAATATTTTGCCATTGTCTCCCGCCAAATAGTCAACTCCCGTGACGTACCAGTAATATATGGTAATAGTTGTTGTTCGGATGCTCCCATTAAAATTAGAGGCTTGTGAGCGGGTCGTTGTTTGAGGTCGTAAATTAACTGTCCCAACTCTGGTTTTACTGCCAAAGCTGGTACGGTGTCGGTAGGAAAACTCACTACTTTTCCCGCGATCGCACCAGCAATTAGCTTGGTTTGAGAAACTTCACTCATAAAAAATAAACGTTTAACGACGATAGGCTAGAGCAAAACGCTCGATTCCTGCTAAATCGGGTAATATTTCGATTTTATGATAACTTCCCTGCTGTTTTAGCATCCAAGCTACGGTAGCTGCCTGTCCTACCATCATTTCTACTAACCAAATGCCACCAGAGACTAAATATTGGGGAGCGGTTTCTACTAGCTGACGAATTGCTACCAAACCATCTTCGCCTCCATCCAAAGCCAGATGGGGTTCGTGTTTTACTACTTCTGGCTGGAGGTTGTTTATCTCGGCTGTGGGGATATAAGGTGGATTGGATACCATACCTCTGACTTTACCTTTTAATGCCGTTAGCGGTTGCCACCAGCTACCGTGATAAAACTCAATTCTTTCTGAAAGATTCCATAAGCGAGCGTTGGTTCTGGCAACTTCTAGAGCTTCTTGACTGCAATCGACAGCATGAACTGTAGCGTGAGGAAAACTAGTAGCTAAACCGAGAGCGATCGCTCCGCTACCAGTACCCAAATCTAACCAGTGTTCCGTATCGCCATTGTTGGCATCGATCGCTGCTTTCAATGCTAAATCAATAATTAATTCGGTTTCTGGACGGGGAATTAAGACCGCAGGAGTAACAGTTAACTTAAATTGTCGCCAATAAACAGCACCTACTATGTACTGTACGGGTAGATTGAGTTCCAAACGCTGTTGCCAATATTCAGCTAGTTTGACTAAAGGTAGGCTCGCAGAAATTCGATCTGGAAACGAATTTAAACGCAAAGATAGAGTATCTATGTTGGTAGTTTCACGCAGCAGCCAATCTACTTCCCCAACAGCTATATCTTTAGCGATCGCTTCTTTTAAAGCTCGATCTCGCCAAAGATATAGCTCTTTACCTAAAATCTCAAACCGACTTTTATTCGGCAGGTTGAGCTTCTGGTGCTGGTTGTGCGCCTGGTTCTGGGGCTGCATTATTCTGTAGAAATTGTAAAGATTCAGTAGAGGGTACTAGAACAACTTTATTAAGCATTTCATCGTCACTAGTTTGCAAAGTGGAAATTACACCTTCTAAAGGAACTACTTCAATTTTGACGCTGTTGGCTACCTCAGGCTTTTGTTCTTTAAACTTTGCCACCATGTTTTCTAACTGTTGCTTCTCAAAAAAGAAGGGAATAACCTGCTGGGAATCTCTTTCTATAGTCAAATAACCATCATCTTGTCCGCCTTTGGCAACAAATAAGGGTACTCCCCCCTCATAAGTTTGTCCGCTTTGGTCTAAAACTGTCTTGGCAGAATTTACCGCTTCTTCATCAGGTACATAAGCAAAGTTAAGACCATTTTCTTGACTTTGGTTGGATTCGGCTAACTTGTATACTTCTCCTAGAGAAACAGGAACTACTTTAACTTTGTTGGCTAAATCTGGGTTTTTAGTCTGTAGCTGGCTGACAAAATTGTTAGCCGCCTCCTGACTGATAAACACTCCCGCTACTTTAGCATCGTTTTCTCCAGAAGCTACCAGAGGCGCACCTTGTTCGTCAGCAATGGTAAACACAGGTACGGGATTGAGTTTTTCTAGTACTGTCTCTTCTGGAAGTGCCACAGCCTTTTGCCCTAATGCACCCAAACATAATATGCCAACCGCAAGCGAACCTATGGTTTTGTTCCAACTAGTCAGTGTTTTCATTATTAATTTTTTCCCTTACGCTTTTGTTACTGCTACCCTATTTTGAATATACAATCGTTAATTATTTGATAATAAACAATCTTAAATAAATTCGCCTTCTTTAATCCTATTTTCATCGTTGGTCACTTAAAATAACATTTTTGTCGTATATATGTAAATGTCAAAATCTTTTTGACAGATATTGATTTCCCCTCCACTGCTGTCGTTCCATTGTTCTCACTTGAGATTTTTAGTTTTTCCTCTAGATTCAGAGTCTTCCTCGCAAAATACGGGGGAGTAATTTTTCTGGCAATTATTTTGATTAGTCTACTAGTCAAAATCCTTTTTATTTTTTATCAAACATAACCAAGCCTTACAACACTAAATCGAGAATTGCTATATCTTGTTTGCTTTTAGTTTTTATAATCTTAAGATAGATAAAAAGCTTTATTTAACGCTCTATGTCATCACCCAAGCTAGATACTCCAACTGAAGATAAAAACAGCAATGCTTATTTAGACGAACTTCCCGATGAAGTGGAAATGTCGTTGTTCGACCATTTAGAAGAACTGCGGATGCGCATTTTTTATGCTTTGATTGCAGTCGCAATTGGAGTAGCTGGCTGTTTTGTATTTGTCAGACCGATAGTACGCTGGTTGGAAATTCCAGCACGGGGAGTTAAGTTTCTTCAGCTTGCACCAGGAGAATTCTTTTTTGTTTCGATTAAGGTGGCTGGCTATAGCGGTTTGGTACTATCTACTCCGTTTATTCTCTATCAGGTCGTGCAGTTTGTTTTACCAGGATTGACCAGGAGAGAGCGACGTTTACTCGCTCCCGTTATCTTTGGCTCTAGCATTCTCTTTTTTGCTGGTTTGATTTTTGCCTATGTTGCCTTAATTCCTGCCGCGCTTAATTTCTTTATCAGCTACGGTAGTGATGTGGTCGAGCAGTCTTGGTCGATCGATCGCTATTTTGAATTCGTGTTGCTGCTGCTGTTTAGTACGGGGTTAGCGTTTCAAATTCCCGTAATTCAGCTTATTTTAGGTTTTTTGGGTATTGTTTCTTCCGCTCAAATGATTTCAGGTTGGCGCATTGTGGTTTTAGGTGCTGTCGTATTGGGTGCAATTCTTACTCCTTCAACCGATCCTCTAACTCAGTCTTTGCTTGCTGGTGCGGTATTGGGGTTATATTTTGGCGGTATCGGTGCGGTTAAACTTATTGGTAAGTAAAACCCTCACTTGTTAAATATTTATGCTCAAGATTTTAGGAACCTATAGTAGTAAGTTAATTATTGTTACTGCGGCAATTGTCTTGGGTTTGTATGGATTAGGTTGTTTATGTTTGTGGCTGTTCCAAAATCGCCTGATTTTTTTTCCCGTAAAAGTAATTTCTGAAACTCCCAAACAATATGGGGTACCTTATCGAGATTTATTTATACCAGTTTCTGATACTGGAGAGAAAATAAATGGCTGGCTCTTCCCTGCACCTAAAACCGAACAAAAGTCTAAATGGCTAGTTTATTTTCACGGCAACGGTGACAATATTAGCTGGAATATTCAAAAAGCAATTAAGTTACGCGATTTAGGTTTTTCGGTTTTAATTGTTGACTATCGCGGTTATGGATTTAGCGAGGGGAAGTTTCCGACTGAAAAGACAGTTTACCAAGATGCTGAAGCAGCATGGAACTATTTAACTGAAAAAGAACAAATAAAACCCAGTCAGATTTTAATTTATGGTTTTTCGTTAGGTGGTGCAGTGGCGATCGAACTTGCTAGTAAACATCCCGACGCATTAGGACTAATAGTGGAAAGTTCTTTTACTTCAATTGTGGATATGACGAATAAAACTTCTTTGCCGCCTATTTTTCCCCTCAAACTTTTAGTCAATCAGCACTTTAATTCAATTGCCAAAATTAAATCTTTATCTATGCCCGTTCTATTTATACACGGAACAGAAGATCGCGTAGTACCTTACACCATGAGTAAAGAACTATTTGCTGCTGCTTCAGAACCCAAACAGCTTGTTTTAGTTCCAGATGGCGGACACTATGACTCGGCTTTTCAAGATCATCCGCTTTATTTTCAGTCAATTAAAAATTTTGTGCGTAGTTTTGATTAGACTTTTTGTACAAATCACAATTTACTTTTATTTTACAAAATGGTCATTATGGCAGAGTTTACGATTTAGCAAAATTATAATTAAATTAGTGAGTGCGATCGCAGCGTTTATGTCAGCAAGGAATTAAACTGAAGTTTTAAACATAAATGTAGCTATAGATATTAGTCATGTGGTTAATTGCGGCAGGAACTCTTTTAGAGACTCAAATCGTTTTTCTCAAACCAGTAAAGATAAACGAAAATTTTGCCCTGCCCAATAGCGAACGAGCGATCGCTACAGAATATCGAAAAACCTACATTAGATCTAACGCTTCAAAACGATTTGCCGAGGGAGTTACCCTAAATAACTATTTCCTAAAAACCAGAACTATTCCACTTATCATCACTAAAGATGACTTAGATAATCGAAATAAATATGAATTTACACCAGGAAATACTGCTTGGGAAACTCAAACCAGGATAGGCACAGTTGGTTTAAATGGCGATTTTAACGATCGGGCTCATCTACAAGCAGGACAAGCTTTCTGGAAAAACGATATCGGAGTCGGTGCGTTAAATGGAGTCGGTGCGTTAAATGTCAATGCCAAAATCGATGACCAAACCAGATTTGTCGGTGGTGATGCTAATTTTGCCAGCAAAACTCCTTTGGGCGCACTAAGTATTAATGCTAACTTGAGCGATCGCATTAGTTTTATGGGAGCTAAAGCTGTTTTAGAAAATCAAACACCTATTGGTATTTTGAAGCTCAATGCTAATTTGAGCGATCGCGCCAGCTTTACAGGAGGTAATGCTAATTTAGCCAGCAAAACTCCACTCGGTGCATTAAGTATCAATGCCAATTTGAGCGATCGCGCTAGCTTTACAGGAGGCAATGCTAGCTTGGCAAGCAAAACTCCTCTGGGTTCTTTAAAAGTTAGTGCTAATTTAAGCGATACTGCCAGTTTTATGGGAGGTAATGCCGACTTAACCACTGAAACTAATATTGCTTCGTTTGGTGGTAGTGCCAAAATTGATGACCAAACTAGATTTGTAGGCGGTAGTGCTTTTGTCAAAACTAAAATTTCTTTTGCCTCTTTGGGAGTCAACGGCAACTTTGACGAAGATACCAATTTTACTGGTGGCAGTATTAGTTTGGGTGCAGATACCAAGATAGGCTCTTTGGGAGTTAGTGCTAATGTCGATGACCATACCGACTGGACTAGTAGCAGTGCTTTTTGGAAAACTAAAGCTGGTTATGGTTCGCTAAAGTTAGATGGTAATTTCGATCGTAATGGCAACTTTAAATCTAGTGTGGGTGTTGAAATTCCTTTTTAAAAATTGGCATCAGTTAGAGACTGAAAACGCCTCTAACTAAGTTGAGACTGAAATCATTAGGTAATTACAGTAGGTTCATCTCGCTGAGTATATTCGCGAATTTGGGCGATCTTTTGAGCGATTTCAATCAAAGGTTCTAAAGCCGTCTGGGTTTCGGTATCGTGTTTGCTAGCATCGGGTTCGTAGCTTTCTAGGTACAAACGCAAAGTCGCTCCTTTAGTTCCCGTACCAGATAGACGAAAGATAATCCGCGAACCATCGGTAAAGCCGATTCTGATCCCCTGATTTTTACTAACGCTACCGTCTACAGGGTCGTTATAGCTAAAGTTGTCGGCATAATCTACAGTATAGTTGCCGTAAGTGTTTCCTTTCAGGTCATCGAGCATACCTTGCAATCTCTCAAAAAGTTCGTTGGCGCGTTCTTTGTCTACCTCTTCATAGTCGTGACGGGAATAGTAGTTACGTCCGTAAGTTTTCCAGTGATCGCGAACCAAATCTTCGACTGATTTGCCAGTTGCCGCTAAAATATTTAACCAGAATAATACTGCCCACAGTCCGTCTTTTTCACGCACGTGGTTAGAACCAGTACCAAAACTTTCTTCACCGCACAGGGTGGCGCGATCGGCATCTAACAAATTACCAAAGAATTTCCATCCTGTAGGAGTTTCGTAACATTCTACACCTAGTTTTTCGGCAACCCGATCTACTGCGGCGCTGGTAGGCATCGATCGCGCTACTCCCGAAAGTCCGTCTTTATATCCTGGTACGAGTTTGGCGTTAGCGGTCAATACTGCCAAACTATCGCTGGGAGTAACAAAAAAATTATTGCCTAAAATCATGTTGCGATCGCCGTCGCCATCGGAAGCCGCACCAAAGTCTGGGGCATCGTCACCAAACATAATTTCTACCAGGTCGTGAGCGTAGACTAAGTTGGGGTCGGGATGTCCGCCGCCAAAATCTTCTAAAGGTTCGCTATTTTGCACCGTACCTTGAGGCGCACCCAAACGTTTTTCAAACAGATTTTTAGCATAGGGACCCGTTACGGCGTGCATCGAGTCGATACACATCTGGAAGTCTTGTCTAACTAGCTGCCGAATACTGTCAAAATCGAACAGAGATTCCATCAAACGGGCATAGGGTTCTACGGGATCGATAACTTCTACCCCCATTTCTCCCAGACGCATTACCGTTAGCTTGTCCAAATTAACATCATCGGTTTCTAAGATTTTGTAACTGTCAATTTCTTTAGTGCGATCGTAAATTGCGCTGGTTACTTTTTCTGGTGCGGGACCGCCGTTGGTAACATTGTATTTAACTCCAAAATCGCCATCTGGTCCACCAGGGTTATGACTGGCAGAAAGAATAATACCGCCAAAAGCCTTATATTGGCGAATAATACACGAAGCTGCGGGAGTAGACATAATTCCGCCTTGTCCTACTAAAACTCGACCGATACCATTAGCGGCAGCCATTTTGAGGATAATTTGAATTGCCTGACGATTGTAGTAGCGCCCGTCACCACCTAAAACTATGGTTTGTCCTTCACAGCCCTCTAGGGCATCGAAAATTGCTTGAATGAAGTTTTCTAAGTAATGAGGCTGCTGAAAAACTTCTACAGACTTACGCAGACCAGAGGTTCCTGGTTTTTGGTCGTCAAAGGGAGTGGTAGAAACAGTACGAATATTCATATAACTATTTTCGAGTAAAGCTTTTATTAGCGAGCGTTTGGCTCTATACTTCCTAATTGCAATAATCAAAAGATCGCTGCACTTGCTGTTTGAATACAACAGCATTAAACATTAGGAAAATATAAAGTTAATTTTACAGGTCGAGTGGATCTGGCAGGTTATCAACTGCTACCAATGTTCTTAACCTTGCCTAATACTGTCCCCAATTACTAAAACTTACCTTATGCAATTTATTTATGTTATCTGCGCTATTTTCGCAGGAGTTGCCTTTGCTATCCAACCTTCGGTAAATGGTAAAGTCGCTCAAAGTTTGAATTACCCACTGCAAGCTGCTTTTGTTTCTTTTGCTGTCGGAACTATCTTGCTTGCTGGTATCAATTTACTATTAAACTCCAAGCTTCCTTCTGTAGAGCGGTTATTTTCTATCCCCTGGTGGTTGTGGTTGGGTGGAGGGGCAATTGGAGCATTTGTGGTAACAGCAGCTTTAGTCATTCAACCCCAAATTGGTGCGGGAAGATGGATTTCTTATTATCTTTTCGGACAGTTAGTGATGTCGATGTTGTTGGACCACTTTGGCTGGCTGGGACTGGAAGTTCATCCGATTGGTTGGATGCGATCGCTAGGCGTTTTTTTATTGGTGTTAGGCACAATTTTAATCGCTAATTATTAGTAAATTAACTACTAAGTAATTGAGTTTTTTCTCTAGTTATTCTCGATTGCAGCTTAGTTTGTAAATTGACAAAACTCGATCGCAATTTACTTGAAACTATGAAAGCTGGAGATTTATTAGAACAATTTGCTATAGGAAAACATAACTTTAAAAAGATCGATCTTTATGACTGCGATCTAAGTTGGAAATATTTGGCGAGAATCAATTTAAGTTATGCCAATCTCAGTATTTCAGTTCTTGAAGGCATAGATTTGCCAGCAGCCATATTGATTAAAGCTAATTTATTCCGCGCTGATTTAACTGCTGCCAATTTGTTTCGAGCAAATTTACGTGGTGCAAATTCAAGAGGCGCTGATTTAAGAGGTGCAGATTTGACCAAAGCTAATCTATACGGGGCGGATTTGACTGGTGCTAGTTTTACAGGTGCTGAGCTTAGCGGTGCGATTATGCCAAATGGAACGATAATACCAAAACATAGTATTATTCGATGAAAAAATATGGTTGGGTAAAACGCAGTTAACTATATTGAAAGCTTTATTTTTAAGCAATATTTCTTACTTTTAAGATATTTCACAACGATTGTTTTTATTTTATTGAAAATTTTTGAAATATAAAATGGCAGTGCTTTATAGTACTGTAGCTATAGAAAACTAGTTTCAACTGCTGTAGAACGAAAATACTCAATTTTTTTTTAAATACATAGTTATATAGTGACTATAGCAATCCTAAATCAATTGTGAACAAAAGAAGGAATGAGAAGATGGGTGTGGATAATAAAAGAGAAGCTTAAGTTTGAACAACAACAGAAATGGAATCACTAACCGAATTTATCCAAAGCAGTAGAGAACCCAGAGAACTCAAACGAGCCTTAGCAGTACAAATGGTTCGACAGAATTATCCTTATAGTCAAATCAAAGAGGTCTTAAAAGTTTCAGTTGGTTTTATTAGCACTTATCAGACAAAGTTCAAGAAAGAGGGGATTGAAGGACTAAAGCTAAAGCACAAAGGCTCTCAGGGTTATTTAACTACCAAGCAAAAACAAGAAATTATCGGTTGGCTTCAGCAGAAAAATTATTGGCAGCTATCAGAACTTCAGACCCGAATAGAAGTAAAATACGACGTGGTGTTTGCTAGTCTTCAGAGCTATTACAGTCTATTTCACGAGGCGGGAATTAGTTGGAAAAAAACTCAAAAGTCTAATCCCCGTAAAAATCCTCAGTTAGTGGAGCAAAAAAAACAGAAATTCAACTTTGGTTGGAAGCGAATCGCAACAAAATCGCATCAGGTCAACTAAAAGTTTTTTTTCAAGATGAGTGTCATTTGTTGTGGGGTGATATTTGTGGCGCAGAGCCTCTCGGCTCAAGTCGCGTCTAGCGACGCTTGCAAGCTCTGCTTGCTGCTATGGGGTCAAACCAGCCAAAGAATTAAAGTACCGATAGTCAATGAAAAACAAAAACAGACCTACTATGGAGCAATTGACTTACAGACAAAAAAGATGCTGGTTCAGGCTTTTGAGAAAGGAGAATCCTCATGTACTATAGCTTTTCTCAAATATCTACAATCACAATATCCTCAAAGCCGTATTGCCTTAATTTGGGATGGTGCGAGTTATCATCGTTCTAAAGCAGTAAAAAGTTATCTCCATTCAGTTAATCAAGGACTTGAACCTAAAGAGTGGAAGGTTACTTGTATCCGCTTTGCTCCTAACGCCCCAGAACAGAATCCCATTGAAGATGTGTGGTTGGGCGCAAAACGTTTTGTACGGGAATTTTATTCTATTTGTTCTTCATTGGCGATCGCTAAAAGACTATTTGAATTAGCTACCGAACACCAAATTTTCGATTTTCCCAAACTTTCACTATACGGTTCTTTTTCATGAATCATTTAGGATTGCTATATATGTTTCTAAGCTAAAAAAATGACTAAAAAACCAAGCTACCATTTGGTTCTAGCGATCGCAATTATCGCGCTGGTTATTGCCTGTAATTCCGAGCCTAAATTGCAAAATACGCAAATAGAACAACAGCGATCGCTAGAGCGAGAAAACGGTTTACAAATTTGGTGGGATAAAGGTTATATTGCTGAAGAAGATGAAATTTTGCAGCAAATTGTCGATAACTGGCAACAAAAAAGTGGCGAAAAAGCAAAATTAAGTTTTTATGTCGCCGATGAAATAGCTCAAAAAACACAGAGAGCTATCAAAGCAGGTAATCCACCAGATGTTTTGTTTTCTAGCCGTGCCGAATATCCCTTACTGGCTTTACAAGGAGAACTTGCAGATGTTTCAGATGTAATCGAACCTGTCGAGCAATCGTATACCGATACAGCTAGAAAATCTGCTTATTTATACAATAACGTAGAAAAAAAATACAGTTACTATAGCGTTCCACTTCATCAAGCCACAATTCACATTTTTTATTGGCGAGACTTGTTAGAGCGAGTGGAGAAAAAACCTGATGATATACCACTTGAGTGGAATGAGTTTTGGGATTTTTGGCGAGATGTACATACGAGTATTTATCAAAAACAACCCGAGATCTATGGCTTGGGTATGCCTTTTTCTATAGAAGCTTCTGATACTTATTACTTATTCGAGCAAATTTTAGAAGCGTACAATGTACAAATACTAGACGATTCGGGAAATTTAGCAATCGATAATCCAAAAGTACGTGAAGGTATTATTAATTGTTTGCAATGGTATGCCGATTTTTATTTGCAAGACTATGTTCCTTCTGATGCTATAAATTGGTTAGATCCAGATAACAATCGGAATTTTCTCAACCACAACGTGGTAATGACACCTAATCCCACTCTTTCTATTGCCACTGCACTGCGTTCGGATAAAAAAACTTATTTAAACAAGTTGGGGACTATGGAATTTCCCCATAAACCCGATGGCGATCGCCTCAAACATTTAGTTTCTGTCAGACAAGCCGCAATTTTAAATACAGCAAAGAATCGAGAACTGGCAAAAGATTTTCTTAGTTATCTCATTCAACCAGAGGTGATTAACAATTATCTTAAAAGTGCTGGAGGTAGATATTTACCAGCAATAATTCCTGCAATACAAGATTCTTTCTGGACTAATCCTCAAGATCTCCATATTTCTACTGCAACTAAAACTCTAACCAAAGGTCAAACAAGACTGTTTTATTCCGTTCAAAATCCAATTTACAGTTCGGTATTAGAAGAAAACGTTTGGGGACTGGCACTAAATCGCATAATTGTAGATGGAGTCAGTCCCGAACAGGCAGCAGATGAAGCGATCGCCAGAATTGAAACAATTTTTTCTGAATGGAAGTAAATTTGCAAGTAAAGAGCTAAATTCAGATAAGATGACCGAGTATGTATTTGTTGCTTATATTGACTGATGATCTATCAACCACCTGCTGGAGCCAGAGATTTATTACCTTTAGAAGTAGAGCAAAAACGCTGGATTAACGATCGCCTACAGTCAATATTTCAGCAATGGGGCTATCAACGTATTGTTACTTCTACTCTCGAATGGCTCGATACTCTAACTGCTGGCGGCTCGATTAAACCTTCTACCGTAATTCAAGTCTTAAATGAGTCGGAAAAAACTTTAGGATTGCGCCCCGAATTAACTGCTTCAATTGCCCGCGCTGCCGTAACCCGTATGGCAGGCGATACTTATCCCCAAAGACTTTGCTATCGCGCTAATGTCTTTCGCAATTCTCCCCACGGCGATCGCGGTCGTCAACTAGAATTTTATCAGGCTGGAGTAGAGCTACTGTTTGCTGGCGGTATTTTAGCCGATGCCGAAATAATTTTACTGTTAGCAGACTGCTTGCAAAGTTTGGGCATCAAAGACTGGTCGATTCTTTTAGGAGAAGCAGAATTGACGCGATCGCTACTGGCGGTTTTTCCTCAGCAATTCAGACAGCAGGTAGGTCGCTGTATTGCTAATTTAGACCGCATTGCTTTGCAAAATTTGCCTCTCGAACCAGAATTAAAAGCGAGAGCTTTGTGGTTATTTGACTTAAGAGGCAAACCAGAAACTGTCTTAGCCAAAGTTGCCAGTTTGGATTTAGATGATGCGGCGAGAGTAACTGTAGAAAATCTCAAGTCATTAATCGAACTACTGCAAGAGAGCAGTTCTCAACCTTTGCCTTTAGTTCTCGATCTCAGTTTGCTACAGACCTTTGATTACTATACGGGAATTATTTTTAAAGCCGTTAGCTTTCAAGATTCCCAATCCTATATTTTGGGTGAAGGAGGGCGTTACGATCGCCTGTTAGAGCTATATCACCCTCAAGGAAAAAGCTCTCCAGGTGTAGGTTTTTCTTTTAATATCGAAGACTTACATTCTTGTCTGCTTTCTACTACCATGCTGCCCCAGCAAACTCCAGCGATCGATTGGCTGGTAATACCCGAAACTACAGAGGCGCGTGTTTTTGCCTTGCAATATGCTCGCAAACTACGCCAGCAAGAACATTTGGTTAGAGTCGAAGTCGATCTGGGTGGGCGTTCTCCAGACCAAATCAGAACCTATGCCCGTACCTGTCATATTCAGGGTTTAGTTTGGATACAAGCAGATGGTAATAGTCACAAAGAAACGATCGATTAGACACCAGAATCTTAACACCAGACATTTAAATGTATAGCGTTACGTTGTCCGAACTGCTTTATGTATCAGCTTCGCTAAATCTGCCCTCTCTAATAGCTTCTCGCAGTCGTTCCACATCACGTATCGGTGGTGCGCCAAAGAGCCGCTTGTACTCCCGATTAAAGTGCGAGGCATCGTCATACCCTACCTGGTATGCGGTATCAGTTGCGTCGAGGTTTTGCCCCAGCATCAGACGGCGAGCTTCTTGGAGTCGCAGTTGCTTCTGAAACTGCAAAGGACTCATGGCAGTGACAGCCTTAAAGTGATGGTGGAAACCCGAAACGCTCATGCCAAGATCTCGTGCGAGGGTTTCAATCCGAAGTGGTCGATCGAAGTCTTTACGCAGTCGCTCGACGGCTCTAGCAATATGGGGAGCATGGCTACCCAGAACCGCAATATGACAGAGCCGATTCCCTTGCTCTCCAATTAGAAGTCGATAAATAATTTCTCGTGTGACTAAGGGGATCAAAACCCGCGCCTCAGCAGGCTTGTCCAATAGCCGAACGAGGCGAACAACGGCATCGAGCAAGGGGGCATCTAGTGGACTCACATCGATCGCTTTAACATTGGCAATACTTTGGGATGCGGGATAGCCTGCCTCGACCATAACTGAAGCAACCAAAGTGGAATCGAGATCGAGGCGAAGGCTCAGGCACGGTTGCTCTTTGGAAGCTTCGAGAATATGGTTGATAATCGGCAGTTCGACTGTTGCTAACAAATAATGTGCGGGGTCGTACTGATAGCGATCGTTACCTAAAAGTACTTCTTTACTGCCCTGGGCGATTATACAAAAGGCTGGGATAGAGACAGCATGACAGGCTTCCATCGGCGAGGAGAATCGATAAAAATGTAAGCCTTTGAGCGGTTCGATCTTCCCATCGCGATCGATAGCCTGGGAGATGCGCTCTACCAATTCGTCTCGATTGGCTTGCATTCTTTCTGCCTCGCGCTTTGCCTGCGGATCATCGATTAAATTTATAGCGGACGTTTCACTCTTGTTAGCAGCGTTCATGTCAAAGTTTGCAGGATTGTACAACGATCCTAGACTATCGTTCTATCCCTAGCCTCTCAAAATTTCTAGGATGAAGCTAAAGCAATAAAAAGTGATTGGAGCTTCTTGCTAACATTCTAAATTTTTATTGAAGAAAAATTTTAGAAAGGAGTAAAAATGACAACGAACGAAAATGGAAACTACGCGGAAAAGGTTGCGTTTGTAACTGGGGCGGCGAACGGCATCGGACTAGCTACGGCACTGGCGTTTGCCCGCAAGGGAGCTAGTGTAGTCGTTGCCGACGTTGCGGAACAGGGCAATCGAGAAACGGCGCGCAAGATTGAAGACCTCGGAGGTCGCGTACTTGCCGTTAAGTGCGACGTGACCAAAACAGAGGACGTGAAGGCAGCTTTAGACAAGACTATCGAAACTTTCGGGAAGTTGGACTTTGCCTTTAACAACGCTGGTGTGGAGCAGAAGAAAGCACCAGTAGCGGAAATTGAAGAAGAAGAATGGAATCGCATCGTAGATACCGACCTGCGTGGCGTTTTTCTGTGCATGAAGTATGAAATTCCGCTGCTACTCAAGCAAGGAGGCGGTGCGATCGTCAACACGTCATCGGGTGCTGGGGTCATAGGCATCAAGAGCGGAGCCGCATATACTGCTGCCAAACACGGCGTAATCGGACTGACCAGGGCAGCGGCTCTCGACTATGCCTCACAGAACCTCCGCATCAACGCCGTTGCCCCTGGTTACATTGACACACCGATGATGGATCGCTTCACTGGCGGCACTGCCGAAGGACGAGAACAAGTGACCTCCCAAGAGCCAATTGGAAGAATGGGTCAGCCCGAAGAAATCGCCAATGCGGTCGTTTGGCTGTGTTCTGATGCGTCCTCCTTCGTCGTCGGACATGCCTTGGTGGTCGATGGAGGTCAAACGGTGTAGTGATGTTTGTCGTCAAGGCGTTAGTAACTACTCAACATAAAGAGGAATAAAATGATTAAAGATAAAGTTGTAATTATCACTGGTGCATCATCAGGAATCGGTGAAGCAAATGCAAAATTGCTGGCAAGCAAAGGTGCTAAAGTCGTGTTGGGGGCGCGACGCGAGCCAAAACTCAAACAACTAGTCAATCAAATTCAAAGTGCTGGCGGACAAGCCGTCTATCGGGTTATGGATGTAGTTAACCCATCAGATAATGCTGCAATCGTCGAACTTGCCAAAGAAACATTTGGAGGCATCGATGTTATTTTCTCGAACGCTGGCATCATGCCTAGTTCTCCAGTTTCTGCATTGAAAACAGATGAATGGCATCAGACGGTTGATATCAATATCAAGGGTGTATTAAATAGTGTCGCCGCTGTGTTGCCAATATTTATTAGCCAAAAGTCTGGGCATATTATCACAACTTCATCGGTTGCTGGGTTAAAAGCTTATCCAACTAATGCGGTGTATGGTGGGACTAAATGGTTCGTGCGCGAGTTTATGGAAGTTCTGCGTATGGAGTCTGCTCAAGAAGAGACTAATATTCGCACTGCGACACTTTATCCTGCTGCAATTAACACTGAGTTGTTAGATCGGATTACCGACTCAGATACGGCTGAAAACATGACAGCGCTGTACGAGCAGCATGGTATTTCAGCCGAGCGAGTCGCCAATGTTGTGGCGTTTGCGATCGACCAACCAGAAGACACAAACGTGAGTGAATTTACCATTGGTCCGACCACGCAGACTTGGTAACGAACTTTATAAAAACATCATTAGGAAAGCGATCGTGAATAAATTATTTAATACCACAGCTATGGCAATAATCCTTCTAAGTGGGGCTGCCATTGCCTCGGATAAGCAAGTAAAGGAAGAAATGATTATTAAACGGAGTGAAGCACAGGAATCCATTGCAGGACCAGCAGGGTATTTTACTGGAGAAGCGCGCATCGAACCGATTCATCTAGAAGCACGAGAACCCTCGCGTGTAACCTCTGCCCTGGTCACTTTCGAGCCAAGAGCGCGCAGTAATTGGCATAGACATCCCTTGGGTCAGCTATTAATCATAACGTCGGGTACTGGCTGGACGCAGATCGAGGGAGGAGAGCGCGTGGAAGTGCGTGAAGGAGACTCGGTCTGGTGTCCACCAGGACAAAAACATTGGCACGGTGCGACCGCCACAACCGCTATGAGTCATATTGCTATTCAGGAAGAACTGGATGGTAAAAATGTCGAGTGGTTAGAACCAGTCAGTGACGAGCAATACCAGCAGCCTTGAGAGAGAAGTAGAACCAGTTTGAAACTTTATTAAAATCTAAAGCGAGAACTAGTATCCATGCTTATTTAAAATTTCAGTAGCGATCGCCGCAACTTTTTCTGGGCATTCTACCATTGCTAAGTGACCGCATTCGGGCAGTTCGTAGACATTACTTCTGTCTTGTTTAAAAAGATGATGGAAGCTGGCTAAATGATTGACGTATTTAAATTCCATAATCTTGTCATTCGCGCCGCCAATAAAGTAAACGGGCTGTTCCAATTGTGCTACCAGACGAGGTAATAAATGTACTTCTGCTTCTGTGGTCGATTTTAACAATGCTCCTAAAGCCGCTGATTCTGAAGCCTTAGTAAAGTCAATAATTCTTTGATGACCCCAGGCAAGAGACAGAGGACGGGCAACCATCATTCGGGCAAATAATAGACTGAGAAAAGGAAAATATTTGAGCCAGCCAGGGCGAAATTTGACTAACTGTTTACCTGCATTACGAAACCGCTCGAAGTCTTCTTTTAAATAAATTCCCCCACCAGAATTGAGACAAATGACTCCTTTTACTCTTTGCGGACAACGACTGGCAGCCCAAAGAGCGATACTGCCACCTAATGAATGTCCGATTATCCAGGCGCGCTCGATCTCTAGTTTTTGTAGTAAATCTTCTAAATCTCTGGCATAAGCAGCCAAACTATAGCTATGTTCTCGATCTTCGAGAGTTTTAGCTGATGAGTCACCAAAACCTCTGAGATCGTAAATTAAGCATTGAAATTTTGACTGTAAAAGTTCTATGACAGGTTGCCAATAGCGATGGCTTAACAACCAGCCATGAACAAAAACCAATACGGGAAGTTGGGAGTTGGTAACAGGTGGAGTTAATTCATATTGATGAGTTACTCCCAACAACTTAATTGACGGCATACTCGTTATCGAATTTTATTGTAATCTTTTAATATTTTCCCATATAACAAGTATGGAGCAGCAACAAAATCGCTTATTTTGCTGGTAGATTACGTGGTGGTATATCTTTGCCTCGATAAAACCTTTGTTCTAATTTTCCTAGTCTCCACCAGGTAAAGCTAGAAAATAGTACGAGCGATGTTAGACCGATCGCACTCCAAACTGGTATAGATTCCAGTGATACCAAAGATAACGGTATAATAGCCCAAATTAATATTGCCACAGCCGCAGCTATAGTTCTCAACTTGTGAATGTTTTTTAGTGCCTGACGACAACTAACGCAACTGGCTGTATGAGATGAAAAACGATCTAATAGTTGTTCTTTAGATAGGGGAGCAGAAAACTGAGCATCGGGAAAAGGATCGGCATGATAATAATTAACCCATTGGCGGAGTTCGGAAACGTATAAATCGGCTTTAGTCGGTAGATAAAACGCCTTGGCAAAGTTATCGCTACCTCCCGATGCTGCCAAATAGCGTTCTTGATAGTGCAGAAAAATCTGATCGTCTTCTAATACGCCATTTTGGTTGAGATGAGAATACCAACGCGGAGATAATTTAATAAAAAAGCGGGGAAAAGGCGAAGCAAACTTAAAGGGAAAACGAGCGAATAAACGACACTTACCTTTACTGATAGGAGTAGCGTAAACTACCGTCATCGTTCTACCAAATTTTTTGGAAGTCAGATCGTGCCACATCAAACCTGGAGCGACAAAGGTAGTGTACTGCGTTCCTAAAGTGCCTTTACGGGGTCCTTCTTCCCAGACACCCCTAAAACCATGTTTGCCAGATTCAGTTATCTTTAAGTCTATCGCCGCAGCATTAGCGCGATCGCTGACGGTTTTATGGTGGGTAAAGGGAATATGACTGGCATCGATAACGTTTTCCAGTAAAGTCAGCGCGTCATAGGGTAAATCTCTAAAAGTATCCAGACATACCCATTCATCGGCAGCTTCTTCTAGAGGCGGTACGATGGGAACTGGAGTCTTTTCAGCTCGTTCGGGAGTGCCTGGATAGACAAATAGCAGTCCTTGAGCGATCGCAACTGGCAGAGAAGTCGCACAGGCTCTAGATGAAATTGTTCTTTTTTCCGTTTCTGGCTGTTGGGGAATAAATTTACATTCTCCCGAACCCGCAAACGCCCAACCGTGATAGGGACATTCTAATAGTCCTCGTTCGTTGACTCTGCCTTCGCTTAGAGGTGCCAGACGGTGAGGACAACGATCTTCAAACACGCGCCAGGAGTTAGCCGACTTGTCCCACCAAATAACTAAATTGGTTTCTAATAAGGTAAAGATTGCTAGTTTGCTTTTATCTAGATCTTCTAGATAATAAATTGGATACCAGGCTTCTTTGGGGTCAAAAACAGTAGACTCATCTCCTCCAGGAAGCAGTTGGTTATTGGTACTTGCGATCGCAGTGGTAGTCATCCCGAATCTAACTTTAACTTTTTTATAGCTCTGTTATTAATTGTTACACGGGATTTTTAATCGGTGTGAGTTTACGCTGTACGGTAATCCTAATTATTCGATCTTGCTACCCAAAATATCTTCACTCTCATCCAATAAATCTATCTAACTCTGGTACGTCTACCCAACCTCCACTTGCATGGGATTTATGAGTCAAGTCCATTAATAGTTGAGAGTAAACTCCTTCTTTTAGCGAAGGAACTAGCGTTTTGCCAGAATCGATCGATTCGACCAAACGATTTACGATGCGAATAAACGGTGCAATTCTGCCATCGGTAAATACTTGAGGAAAATCCATAGATTTAGGGATATCTATCGATTTTAATGGTTTACCTGCGGGTGCGCCTGAAAGATGAAAACCATGAACGTAATCTTTTAAATTATCGCTGCCTAAAACTAAAGTTCCTTTTTCACCGTAAACTTCTACATAATGTCCCCTACCACCATAGGTTACAGAGCTAACCGACAGTTGGCAGGGCGTACCGTCAGCCATTTCCAGCATAATCAGACAGGTATCGTCGGCATCAACTGGTTTCATTTTGCCGTCATCTGATTTGTCGGGACGTTCGGGAATGGCGCAGTTGAGATAGCCATTTAACCGCGAGACAGAGCCAAACAGCCAGTGAATATAGTCGAAAGAGTGAGAAGCTACCGCACCTAATGCACCACCGCCAGCTTCTTTTTGGGAATACCAGTTCCAGGTGCGATCGGGATTGGCGCGACTGGTAACTAGCCAATCGATTTTTATCAGTCTTTTTTTGCCCACATAATCATCTTGCAGATGTTGTGCCAATAGTTGCCAGGCAGGAACGTAACGAAATTCAAAATCGGGCATTGCTACTAAGTTCCGTTGTCGTGCTAAATGATATAGCTCTCTAACTTCTGTAGCGTCCATCGCCATTGGCTTTTCTATTAGCACGTGCTTTCCTGCTTCAAGTGCCTGCTTTGCCATTTCGTAGTGTAAAAAAGGTGGCGTAGATATACTAACTACGTCAACTTCGCTCAAGCTTAAAATTTTATCGAGTTTGTTATAAGCATACGAGATTTTATATTCATCGGCGATCGCTTTAGCTTTTCCTAAATCGGGATTGTATACTGCTACTATCTCTGTACGGGGATGATTTTGAAAACCTGGAATATGTACTTTTTTGCCAAAACCCGTTCCAATTACAGCTACACCGATGCGATCGCCTGAAGTCATAATAATCTTAGTAAACAATTTTTCTAACAATTATCATAGATCGCTCTTAGCAACCTTCAAACTACTCGCTGCCTCTTTAAATTAAATGAGATACATTTCCGACTAGTCAGACTCTAAACTTTAAAAGTTTGAGCGGTTCTCATCCAAGTTAAAATCGTATTAAAGTTGACATTAAAACTTCTGTATGCTGAGTTCTAACTATTTTGAAAACCCAAGCGACACGATAACTACCAAAGGAGATCGTCTGTCTGAAGATAGTATGTCCCTAACTGTAGAAGATTTAGAGCAACTGCAAGCACAACATCCAGACTATCGGATGGAGCTAGTCGAGGGGAAAATTATCGTTATGAGTCCTTCTGGTTATGAGTCTGATGAGGTTGCCTTTCGAGTTGGAGCAAAATTGTGGAACTGGATCGAACCCAATCAACTTGGACGAATTACTGGATCTAGTGCGGGATTCAATCTTGCTAATACTCGCGCTCCCGATGTTTCGTTTATTCGTGCCGAGCGTCTGCCTCGTTCTCCTCGCGGCTATGCCACTATCCCTCCTGACTTAATGGTAGAAGTTAAATCTCCCACCGATAAAATTTCCGAACTGCAAGATAAGATTGACGAGTTTTTGACTCAAGGCACAGTAGTTGGGATTTTAGTAAATCCAGAGAAACGCACCGTAGAAATTCGCCGCTACGAACAAAACCCGATTATCTTAAAGGATGGTGATATTTTAGCGGTTCCCGATTTACTGCCTGGTTGGGAAGTGCCAGTTACAGAATTATGGTCGCCCGTGTTTGATTGACGAAGGAAGAAGGACGAGTCCAATGGTGGGTGGGCAAACAAGAACACCAGTTAATGAGAGTGTTTCACCTTATAGCTTGTTGCCCACCAGTCGGCAATAAAATTGCTCTAGAGTTTATACTGCGATCGGGTGTAGTTGGGATAGTTGATATGTTTAATTTTATTGGTGTTGTTAGTAATATAGTTTGTCGTCGGGCAAAAGTAGTATTCGCTCTAATATTTATTTTCGTCTCCCTTACAGGATGCAATCCAGCAAATTTTAAACAAGCCGATGCTGAAAACGTCCCCCAGCTAGTTCAGGCTATTCTCAGCGATCCTAAAACTTTTAATCCCATATTGGCTACCGATGCCACTAGTAGCAGCGTGGGAGATATGATGTTTGACGGTTTGGTTTCCCAAAATCCCATCACCAGTAAAATCGAACCTGCTTTAGCCGAATCCTGGGAAATGTCTGAAGATAATCTACAGATCGTCTTTACTTTAAGAAAAGGTTTGCAGTGGTCGGACGGTGAGCCTATAACGGCTGATGATGTAGTTTTTAGCTACGATGGACTGTATCTTAACGAAGAAATTCCTAGCAGTTCCAGAGACGTTATTCGGATCGGAGAAAGCCAAGCACTCCCAAAAGTACGCAAACTCAACGATCTACAAATTGAGTTTAGCGTACCCGAACCTTTTGCACCATTTCTCGATACTATCGGTGGCTTATCGATTTTACCCGCCCATATTTTGCAACCTAAAGTAGAAAATAAAACTCCTGATGGTAAACCGCTATTTTTATCTACTTGGACGATAGACGCTTCACCAGAAAATATCGTTGCTAATAGTGCTTATAAACTAAAAAATTATGTTACCAATCAACGACTGATTTTTGAAGCCAATCCCTACTACTGGAAAAAAGAGGTAGTAAATAAAAATATTCCTTATATCGAACGAGTTATTTGGGAAATTATCGAATCTACCGATACTTTTTTATTACAGTTTCGTTCTAATAGCTTAGATTCTATTTCTGTTAGCCCAGAATATTTTTCGCTTTTGAAAAAAGAAGAAAAAAGAGGGAATTTTACCATATATAATGGTGGTCCAGATTACGGTACAAACTTTATTACCTTCAATCTCAATCAGGGATCGAAAAACGGTAAACCTTTAATCGGTTCCAACAAATTGCGCTGGTTTAATAATGTTAATTTTAGAAAAGCTGTTGCTCATGCTATTAATCGTCCGCGAATGGTCAACAACATTTATCGTGGACTAGGACAACCACAAAATTCTCCCATTTCAGTACAGTCGCCTTTTTTCTATGAAGGTTTAATCGGGTATGATTACAATCCCGAAAAAGCCAAGCTATTACTACAAAAAGCAGGATTTAAATATAACGACAAGCAACAATTAGTAGATAGTGAAGGCAATCGCGTCAGCTTTGTTTTGTATACTAATTCCGGCAATAAAATTCGCGAAGAAATGGGCAATCAGGTTGAAGAAGATTTAGCCAAAATTGGTATTGACGTAAAGTTTCGTCTAGTCAATTTTAATGTTTTAGTTGGTAAATTAAGTAACTCTTTGGATTGGGAAGCAATTATCTTAGGTTTTACTGGCGGTAATGAACCTAATGGTGGAGCTAATCTTTGGGCTGTTGATGGTAATTTACACTTTTTCAATCAAAAACCAACGGCAGGACAAGAGCCAATTGAAGGCAGAGTAGTAGCTGACTGGGAAGCAAAAATTGGCGAACTTTTTGTAGCTGGTGCCAAAGAACTAGACAAAGAAAAACGCAAGGCTATTTATGCCGAAATTCAGCAAATAGTTAGCGATAAAGCTCCAATTATCTATTTAGTTAATCCTTTGGCTTTGGGTGCAGTTCGCAATAAATACGAGGGAATTGATTACTCGGCTTTAGGTGGCGCGTTCTGGAATTTGGAAGAAATAAAAATAGTTGAGTGATATACTCTGCTATGATTCAAGTTGCGATGATTCGGATTGTGCTTAGACGTTAGGCAACATAAATAACTTTTCAGACATCCTCTAATGTAGGATCGAAAATAAAATATTGTCCTTTTTCCTGAGATTTTGCCCGATACATTGCTATATCTGCATCTTGCAGTATATCTTTTGGTTGCTGATAATTAATAGTACTAAAGGTAATACCAATGCTAGTACTAGTATATATTTCTTTATTAACTATAAAAAAAGGTTGCAGAAACTGTTTTATAATACGCCGAGCGATTATAATAGCTTCATTTGTATCTTCAAGATTTTCTAATAAAATAGCAAATTCATCTCCACCAAGGCGTGAAACTGTATCGCTGGTACGCACACAAGTTACTAATCTTTGAGCCACCTGTTTTAGTAATTCATCTCCAAATAAATGTCCAAAACTATCATTAATTATTTTAAAACGATCTAAATCGAGAAACAAAAAAGCATACAAATATTGTGGATGTCGTGCAGCTAGTTCGATTGATTTAGCTAACAGTTTTATTAACAATGCTCGATTTGCCAAACCTGTTAATGAATCGTGAAAAGCATCGTATTCTAGCTGTTGTTTATCTTGCTGTAGTTGTACTAAAGATGTTTCTAACTGCTTTACTTTTTGTTTTTCTCTATCTTCTGAATGCTGTATATCGAGATATAAGTTAGCATTTTTCAGGGAAATAGCAGCTTGAGAACAAAGAATGTTAATTACTTCTAGTCGCTCGTCAGTAAAAACATTTTTGGTTACCTTATTTTCTAAATAGAGAATACCAATTAGTTCCTGGCGATCGAGTATTGGTGTACACAAAATTGATTGGGGTTGATTTACAACGAAATAAGGATCGGCAAGATAAATAGTATTTTCTATTCCTTCAGCTAGTATTACAGGTTTGGCGGTGAACTTAACTTGATTGAGAATACTGTTAGGTAAGTTTTGCTGTAAAGCATCTAGTTTGTGGCGATCGAACTCAACTATAGGAGAATTGATTTGTATGGTAGCTGCTGCTAAAAAAACTGTCGATTCTCGATTTAACAAAATTAAAGCTCCAGTTTGCGCTCCAGAAGATTTAACAACTATATCTATTAAGGTAGCTAGCAGTTTGTCTAATTTAATTTCTTGAGAAATAGCTTGAGTAGTTTTGATTATTGTCTTTAAATCTAAGCGGTCAAATTTGATTTTTGAAGTATAAAGATTAGTTAGCTTAGTTTCTTCAGTTAGAGTTACTTCAGGCTTAATAACTGGTGCGAGCAATTGGGAGTAATTTTTAGCCAGGTTTTTAACTTTAGCTATTGCTCCCCAGCGAGCATAACTATAATAAGCATCAGTTAGATATAGTCGTGCTATATTTCTTTTACCCCAGGTCAAATAAAATTTAGCAGCTAATTCTTGTGCTAAAGCTAGATCGTTAGAATATTTATTAAGCTCGGCAAGTTCGATCGCGCGATCGTAATTGTCGATCGCCTGAAGATAATTACCTAAAACTCGCTGCTGTTCTGCTGCTACTAAATAATATTTATGCCAATAATTCATTGGTGCAGATTTAGCCCAAATTTTTAGCTGCTTTTGGTTGGCTGTAACTTTTTTAATTAAAGATTTTTTTTCTAACCGAGAAGCATTATTATAAACTGCTAAGCGAGTTAAAGAATCATAAAAATTAAACAGGGGAATAATCAAAGTTGCTTTAACACCATGAAGATATTTTTGTGTATTATTGGCATTAACTAAAGCTTCAGTATATTTTTCAAATAGATAGCACAAAATAAGTTTGTGACAATATAAATGGCAAAGTAGGGAAAGATGATTGGCTTTTAAAAGTAAAGGTAAACTTATATCTTCGTCAAAACTTTGACCTTTAAGATAAATAGGAGCTTCAACCGCTGCGCTCAAATTATAAGTTATCTGATGATAGAGTTTTAATAAATTATGTGCTGTTTCTTGATTTAGTAGAGCGATTGCTTCTAAATATTGCGATATTTCTCGTTCGAGTTTGGTAAGTTCTTTGCCGATAAGATAAGAATGATAACTATAGACAAATACAGCATAAGAAGCAAATTCGAGATCTCCCGTTTCCAAACCACTACAGTAAGCCTCTTTTAAAGCTCCCAATCCCGCTTGCGGATGTTCTTGCCAATGTCTGATAAAGTTATTAAAAACCATTAATGTCTTGGCTTTAAATTCTTCAGCATCGAGCTTTTCTAGTAAGTTTAAAGCCAGTTGACCAAACTGATAGCCACGCTCGAATTGTCCTAAAGAGCCACACAAAGCTACCCCATAACTAGCATATCCATAGATAGACATGGCAGTATTACCTTGCTTAAGCGATAGATTAACCGCTCTTAAAGCAAGTAAAGGAACTAGATTGGGGGTGGAGTTATAGGCAGGAGAACCCACGATGCCAATAATTTTCATCACTGCTAATGATTGGGGCTCGGACATTCGGGGTAGATCGATTAGATTGGTATCTTGTTTGGCTAACAGTAATTTTGTCCGAACTAATGCCTCCAAAAGCTGTAGTTTATTAGGCTGGAGAGGAAAACGAACGCCCAAAAGCTCTAATACTTCTAAGGTAACTTTAACCGCTTTCAAGGGTTCTCCTAGAGCAATGTAGGCATAAATTTTCACTTCATAGCCTCGAACTCTATCTAGTAGCGATCGCCCGCGCTGTAAGATAGTAGCAACCAACGATTTCATTTGCTTGAAATTGCCACAGAGATAGGCTGCTTCTGCTGCGGTTACAGTTAAATCGAGAGTCAAATCATACTTAGTTTCCCAGCAATCTGGCGTTAGTAGTTCTAATCCTGTAGAGCAGTATTGCCAGGCATTAAAGAAAGCATTAGCAGCTTTGGCTTTATTACCAGCATTTAGATTTAATTCTGCTAACAGTTCTCGTTGCGATCGCGATTGAATTAGATCTACTGCCATATTTAAATGGTGGACAATGGCAAAAATTTTTTCTTCTCTAGCAGCAACGGCGTTACGCTCTAACAACAATTGTCCGATTCGCCAGTGAGTTTTTACTCGTTCGGATTGAGTAATTAGTTGGTATGCTGCTTGTTGTAGGCGATCGTGTAAAAATTGATAGGAAGTGCGCTCGAAATCACTTCTAGCCATTCCTCTCTGGCTTAGAGCAAACTGATAAATTTCACTGGTTGGCAACACCAAACTTTCTTGTATAGCATGGCGAAGCTCGATTACAGTATCTAACTCCGATTTACCACAAACAATTGCTAGAGTAGCTAGATCGAACTCATTACCGATACAGGCAGCGATAGTTAATAAACTTTGAGTGTCTGCCGATAGCTGTGTTAGTCTCTGAGTCATAAACTCAACGACATCATCACTAACTGCTAAAACTTTTACCTTGGCAAGATCGCACTGCCAATATCCCTCGGCGCGATCTAAAGTAATTAGTCCTTCTTGATGTAAAAAGTACAGTAATTCGATCGCGAAAAAAGGATTGCCTTGAGTTTTCTGCCAGATAGACTCGGTTAGAGGAAATGCTAAAGCTTCGGAACAACAGAGGCTGTCGGCGATGGTGCTGTTGAGAGTCATCAGATTTAATGGCGATAAACCTAAGCGATTAATTGCCACCGACTCATTATTATTGCCAACATTTCCTTCGATCTCTGCTAATTTTATTGCTAGCGGATGTGCCGCACTAACTTCGTTATCTCGATAAGCACCAATAAGTAATAAATGGGTAAAATCGCGATCGCCCATTAATAGCTGAATAAATTTTAGCGAAGCCAAATCCGCCCACTGTAAATCGTCGAAAAAAATAATCAAAGGATGTTCGGCAGTAGCGAACAGGCGAATAAACTTTCTCAAAATAAGCGTGAATCTATTGCGCGCGGCATCGGGTTCTAATTTAGTAACTGAAGGCTGTTTGCCGATAATTGTTTCTAATTCGGGAATTACATCAATAACTAGCTGTCCGTTATCTCCTAAAGCTTGTAACAGCTGATGCCGCCACTGCTGCAAAGTTTGTATGGATTCGGTTTGAAGCTGCAAAATGAGACTTTGAAACGCCGAAAAAATTGCTGCCAAAGGGCGATTGCCTAGAAACTGCTCGAATTTTCCTCGAACAAAATAACCAGGCTGCTGCAAAATCGTTCTGCTGACTCGTTCGATTAATGCTGTCTTGCCAATACCCGCACAACCAGACACCACCAGCAACTCTTTTTTACCCCGACAGACTCGCTCGTAGGCATTTAGTATGGTTTCTATCTCCTTTTCTCTGCCATAAAGTTTATGGGGAACGATCGGGCGATCGCAAATATCGCGCGTTCCCAAACTAAAGTTACTAATCTTGTTGCTGTCTTGTAATTGTTGCCGACACGTTTCTAAATCGCATTTTAGTCCCCAGGCAGTCTGATAGCGTTCTTCAGGATTTTTAGCTATCAGCTTGAGTACGATCTTGCTAAGAGCCAGGGGAATACGGGTGTTTACTTTGATAGGTGCAATGGCTTCTGCTGCCAGATGGCAGTGAATTAATTCTATTGGATCGCTTTTAGTAAAGGGAAGCTGCTCCGTCAGCAGTTGGTAAAAAGTTATTCCTAAAGCATAAAAATCGCTACGGTAATCGATACCGCGATCGATTCTACCCGTTTGTTCTGGAGATATATAAGGAAGAATCTCGTCGGTAAGCTCTAGATTTTGTTTCAGTTGTCGATTTTTTGGTAGCAGGGAGGCAAGGCTAAAATCTTTTAGCTTCACCTGTTGACTATGGGGAGCGATTAAAATATTTTGCGGTTGAATTTTTTGATGGATAATATGGTTGCGGTCGAGTTCTGCTAAAGTTTCTACTACTCGAATGGCAATTTGTAAAAACTTTAATAACTGTTGTCTCGATGGAGTTTGGTTATTAGTAGCAACATATTCTAGCCAGGAAATACCGCTAAAGTTCTCCATAATTAGCGCATATCCGTTACCAAACTTTTCTAAGGCATAAATTTTGACTACACCATCTATATTGAGGTTGTAGGTAATAATATATTGATTGCGAAACCGTTTGAGTTGGGCAAGACTCGGATATCGTTCTGTTGAAATCGCGATCGCAACTTGTTGGCGATCTTGGACGCGTTCTCCGCGATAAACAATAATCTTAGTTCCTTCGGAGATTTTCTCAATATTTCTATATCCTGCTAGTGCGATCGACATCTAAGTCTTAGTTGTTTGGCTTCTAGTTTAGGCAGTAAATCTGGTCTTCATTTTATAACTGAAGACGTTTGTAATTTTAACGAAAAACTATTTTAAGACGATCGCCATATTATTAAAACATTGTTTCGGAAGGTTGCCAAAGCTATACATAATTACTATTGTAGTATTTCGACTTTCGAGCGTATATTCTGTATTGCTCGAATAAGATCTTTCCTTACTTTCTCTACTTGCCGAGCAATTAAAGGTTGAAAATCATTAATAGCGATCGCTATTAAACAGAAAAATATTTTTGTAGCAAAATAGCTGGCTTAAATATTACTTCTAATAATGCTGCTTGTTTTCTTATCTTTACTTATTAAACAATTGTTTAATAAGTATTTAATTCTAATATTTGCTCGGATGATAAATGTCAAAAAATAACAATTTCTTTTTCTATTCATTTTACAGCGTTTTTAAGACTGTTAACTATAAAGTAATAGATTGAAAGCCAAATGCTATATTCTTTGTGCGATCGCAATCTGCTGTATCTCAAACACCTCATAGGATTTTTTAAAATACAATTAATACTTAAATAACCAAAATATAAATTTTTTATAAACCTATTAGCAATTTCAAGTAAAGTTTTTTATGGATGACAAATTATCTTGCCACAAATTAGACTTTTATTGTCATTTTAAATAATAAAAACTGCCTTGTTGATAAATTATGAACGAGCAAGTGATTTTAGTTAAAGATATCAATTCTGGTGGAAGTAATTCCTTTGTCGATAATTTAACTGTAGTTAATGAGACTCTCTACTTTACTGCTACCGATGGCACTAATGGTGAGGAATTGTGGAAAAGTGATGGCACTGCTGAAGGTACGGTTTTAGTCGAAGATATTAATCCTGGTGGGGATAGTTCTTTTCCCAACAATTTTACCGAGGTTAATGGTAAACTCTACTTTACTGCCAACGATGGTACTAACGGCGATGAACTTTGGTCTTTATCAATCTCTCCTACCGTATATCGCTTTTTTAATCCTTCACTCGGCGTACATTTTTACACTCCTTCAGCAGCAGAAAGAGATTATGTGCTAGATAACCTTTCGGATTATCAACTAGAAAGCAATAATGGTATTGCCTTCTATGTCGAATCGGTATAAATAAACGTAAGTTCGATAGATACAAACGCCTGTGTCAAACCAATATAAAGTTAGCAGGATCTTGATCTCGCCGATGTCTTAAAGGTATAGGCTCTCCTTGACTATCACCTACTAAGGCGGCAGTTTTTTCTAGAGAAGTCTTTAGCCGTTTGGCGGCATAAATAGACATATCTCGCGGTACATTAATCCTGTCGCGCAAATATCGTAGGGCAGAATCAGAACCTTGAGGTGGCGTACATTCTTCTTCGCTCATCATATAAGTTAAGGCACAGCGTAAAGCTGTATCAAATAATTTATCATCGGCTGGATTGACCCGAATAATATTATCATGGTGCTTGATTACCCGATAGAGAGCTTCAGCGCGAGAGTTATCTGGTTCTGGATAAGTAGCATCTGGTAGCCCAAACCAGGGACCGTTATCTACTCGCGACTGATTTAATTTTGTCTGTGGTTCGTCGTTCGACCAGCAGCCACCCATTTGTGGTGGTAAATCGTGAGCGTGGGTATGAAAATCGCTTTGAGTTCCTCGATAGGCAGGACGGCTTTCCATCGCCTCAAACCATTTTGATAAATAAGTATTTGACTCTCGTAGGGAATAACCTTTGTAATAGTAAAGACTAGCATTCATGCGTTCGACATAAGGGGGAAAAATTACATCTACAGTACCGAACTCAGCTAAAAAGTACGCTCCAGTAGTACTGGCTAAAGCCTCCTCAACTTTCTTTACCACTTCGATAAACTGTTTGCGGTTGTGCTGCTCTTGCCCAGGAAAACGCGCTGGAGAACAAAGCCAGGTACACCAGGCTCTAAACAACAGACGCTCCAATCGCCGTAGAGGTAGCACCGAGGGGTCTTGCATACTTTGTCCCAAAGCTCCAAAAGTTTCTTCTAGGGCAATCAAAATATCATCACTTTCCGTAATCAGGCGGTCGTCTAATTCAATAGCTGGCAACATTCCCGATGGTACTTTTCGCTTATACCAGCTTTCTTTCTTGCCATAGCAAAACATGGTAATTTTTTCAATACGGTAGGGAATCTGTTTTTCCTCTAGCCATAGCCAGACTTTTTGACAATAAGGACACCAGGCATGATTATCGCGGTATAGCGTCACGCGCACTTCTGATTCGCTCGCTCCAAACAGGCGCAAACGAGCTTGCGGGTTGGTAGCACCATTGACAGGATCTAATTGAAAGTATGTCAGGGTTTTTAGTTCTGACCAGCTTAGGGGAATATTAGTTGTTTTAGTAGACATTCTTATAAAAACAAGTAGAGAAATAGGTACGTTTAAAAAAATACTAAATCTGTTTGTAGATTGCCAAAGATATTACTATTTACCAGCGTTAGCTCTATAGTTTGTCGGTTCGATTAAAATTGGGCGATCGCCAGATTTTAAGCTGTAAGTCTATATAAATAAACAGGTAAAGTTTAAATTAGTATTTCTTCTAAATTACAATGCGCGTTGTCTTCCAATAACAATTATGTCAAAACGATGAATAGATCGGCGATCGCCTCTAACAAAAGAGTGTATCGTCTGGCATTATCTCTCAATCTACAAAATCAGTTACCGCTACACTCAATAAAGTATAATACACAGTTTATTTACAATAAAATTTACTGTACGATGCTTTACTAGATGAATTTATAGGAGCTGAGTATGAACGATCTTAGCAGAGAAACAATGCGCGAAAGATTGGGAAATATCGACCGAATTCGCGATCTGCTATTTGGGTATGAAATTCAAGAATACCAGAAGCGGTTTGAAAATTGCGAACGGCGTTTAGAAAAGATCGAGTCAGAGTTTACTCAGTTTCAGACGGAAATGAACGCCCGTTTAGAACATCTTCAGTCCGATCTGTCTACAGAAATTCACTCAGCCGTTGATTCTTTGGAGAAAAAACTAAGGTATCTTACTCTCACAACTCAAAATGAGACTAGCAACTTCAAGCAAGAATTGAAATCGCTAACCGATCGCAATTCTGGCAGTATTGACTCTTTATATAAAGATGTCGAGGCTAAGACTAATTCGGTTCGAGATGAACTAACACGAACCAAACAAACCCTCCAAGAAGATGTTCGACTATTAAGAGAGCGAATATTTACCGAACTAGAACAAAAGTTTGACAATCTCAAAGATGCTAAAATTTCTCGTGCCGAACTAGCAGAATTTTTGTTCGAGCTTTGTTTTAAGGTTAAAGGAGCAGAAACGTTTCCCGAACTTAAAGAAGCAGAAGAAACTCTAGCCAAAGCCGAATTATTATTACCTGAGTAACAGGATCGATATAAATAAACTTGAGCCAGCAGCCCAATGAGCCAAATTCAGAAGCAGCAGAACAGCTAGAAGAGTTAATCGATCTGTTGTTTGATGTTTTGCTGCAAGAAAAACAATCCGAGCGGCAATCACTCGTAAGTCAACAAGATACTTTTGTAGAGCGAGAGCAACAGCCACCAGAAAGCGAGACAGCTGAAATTATACCATTAGAAATAACCACTCCCTCTCAATCGCTTCGCCAAACCTCAAGCGATGAGGAACAAGAAAGCGATCGCTCTATAGAGTCAACTAACTTATCCGATTTACGCCAGCTTATTGCAACTTTGGAGCAAAAACTAAAACAGTTGGAAAGTCAGATTTACGAGCCGACAGAAATTATCAATCCTCTGTTACCGCTAATTACAGAATTGTTAGAAGCTAAGTCTAATGAAACGCAAGAATCTTTACTTAACTCTCTTATTCCGATCGTTGATGAAATAATTCGCCAAAAGAGCCAGCAATCTCCGCAATCTATCGGTAAAGCGATCGCTCCTGAAATTGCTTTTGCCATCCAAGAACAGATTCTTTTAGAACGAGATTCTATTTCTAGAGTCCTCGGTCCACAGATGGGCGAAGCAATCAAAAATCAGATTGTGGTCGAGCGAGATGCAATGGTAGATGCGCTATATCCCGTAATTGGCAATACCATCTCTAAATACATGGTAGAAGTAGTTAAGGATATTAATAAACAGGTAGAAAATACTTTCTCTCCAGAAGGAATCAAGCGCAAAATTCGTGCCAAAGTGCAGGGAGTCTCGGAAGCCGAATTAATCTTTAAAGAAGCCATGCAATATGCAGTATTGGCTGTGTTTTTAATTCACAAAGATTCGGGATTGGTGATTCGAGACGTGCAGCCAGAATCGACTTTTCAACTCGAAGCCGACATGATTGCAGGAATGCTCACCGCAATTCGAGTTTTTGTCAACGACAGCGTTGCTATTCCTGGAGAAGTTTCAGAACTACACGAAATTGAATACGATGCTTCCAAAATCATTATTGAAGTTGCAGGATACTGTTATCTCGCCGTAGTTGTTAAAGGCGAACCTTCTAAAGCTTTACTACAAAAAATTCGAGACACGCTAGGCACCATTGTCCTCGACTACGGTAGATTTATTGAAGGCTACAATGGCGACCCGACAACAATCCCAGATTCCCTACAGCCATTGCTAGTAGATTTAGTAGAAGTCAAACGCAAAGAACCGCGCACTTCCTCTCTATCTGGGTTGCTGGTATTTTTATTGGTTGTTGTCAGCTTAGTTTTCTTGCCTTTAGGCTTCTTGTGGTATCGCAGCTACTCAAGCGATCGCCAGGAATCGAAAATAGCAGCAGCTTTAGATGCAAACCCAGAATTATCGGTTTATCGCCTTACTCCCAAAGTTCGCCAAGGGCAAGTAGTTTTGACTGGTAGAGTTCCCAGTCAGTATTTGCAAACTAAAGCGGCGCAAGCCGCCGAGCGAGCGGTGCCAGAGCTAGAACTAACGAATCAAGTTGTTGCGGTAGATGTTCCGCCCGATCCGATACAAACAGCAGCAGAAGTAAGACGAGCGACGGCGTTAATCAATCGCAGACAGGGTATAAATATTACCACGAGCCTTAATAATAATACCGTTACCGTGTCGGGTAACTCGCCCGACGAAGCTGAGGTCAAACAAATTGTTCGAGAACTAGAGCAAATTCCAGGTGTTCGTTCTGTTATTGCTACTGTAGAGACAGCAATACCAATCCTCGATACTAAAATTTACTTTGAATCTGGTTCGGCTCAAATAGAGGGAGATGCCTCCGAGCAGATAAGAACTGTCGAGCAATTTTTAACTCAACATCCGAATCTGCATTTGAAAATTATCGGTCATAGTGATTCGACAGGAGCTATTGAAGATAGACATAGCCTGGCACTAAAACGCGCTCGTGCCGTAGAACGGGCTTTAATCGAGCGAGGCATAGAACCGTTACGTCTGCAAGTTTTCGGCAGTTCCAAACTTCCTCCTGACGTAACCGAATCTCAACCATCGCGTTTGAGTCGAGTCGTTCGTTTTGAGACATTTATCCCCCCAAAAAATTAATTTTTAATTAATAGATAATTAAATAGTTTTTAACCAAGTGTAAATTACTAAGTATTGTTTGCTAAAGTACCGACTAAAATTAGCGGTTATTCGTATAATTACTTTTAAGCTGTCTATTTTTGGTAGGAGTAACTGTATGACACAATTGTCTTAATTGCTCCAAAAATCATCAAAAACATTAATGTCTATAATTTCCAAAAAAATCTGCCTCGTTGGTGACTTTGGAGTTGGCAAAACCAGTTTGATGCGGCGTTTTGTCGATCGCCAGTTTAGCGATCGATATCTGTCAACCATCGGCGTAAAAATTTCGCGTAAGATTGTAAGAGTTGCGGCTCCTCAGCGTTTAGAATGCCAAAAAGTGCAGTTGTTAATTTGGGATGTTGAAGGGCAGACTAAATTTCAGCCAGTCGAACAAAATTATCTACGCGGTTGCGCGGGAGCAATTGTGGTTGCCGATTTGTCTCGTCAAGACACTATTTCTCGCCTCTACGAACACTTGAATTTAGTGTCTTTGGCTAATCCCAGGGGAGTAAGAGCGATCGCGGCTTTTAACAAATCAGATTTACTGACTTCAGAAAAATTAGCAACTGTTCTGCAAGAGAAAAAATACTCTCAAAATGTACCTACGTATATTACATCTGCAAAAACAGGAAAAAATGTCGAGCAGATTTTTCAAAAATTGGTTTGTCTCATGCTCGATAAACCGTAAACATGATTTTACATTACCGAAGTTAAGCCATAACTAAGCTAATGACTGTAGAATGGGCAATTGACAAATATCCACAGATCGTTCGGGCAGAAACCAACGTAACTGAAGCGATCGCTACTCTGTCTCAAACTCAGGCAGGCTGCATTCTAGTAGTCGAGTCAGAAAAATTAGTAGGTATCTTTACTGCTCGCGATGCGATCGAGCTTGCCGTCTCCACAGCCAACTGGCAAGAACTTTCATTGGCTAGAGTCATTTCCCCAAACCCAATCGCTCTAAAAGTGACAGAGCTACCTAATATTTCGGTTTTAATGGATTTAATGCAGCATCAGCAACTTAAGTATCTGCCGATTGTTACAGTAGACTACCGCGTTTATGGTCTGGTTAGTCTAAAGTCAATAGCAGAAGCTTGGCAAAAGTCGGCAGTTGCTAGCAAGCAAGAATTAGAAATAGTAAAACAAGAACTAAATGAATGCAAAAATTTAGAAGCGGAACTGCAAGCCAATCAACAAGCATTAAGCATAAATCAAGAAAGGCTCGATAGCATTTTCGACTCGATTGAAGATGTCGTTTGGTCGGTCGATCCCCACAAATTTCAGTTGCTTTATCTTAATGCAGCAACAGAACAAATTTATGGACGTACGATTTCTGAATTTTTGGGCAATTTCAATCTTCGACGAGAGGTAATTGTTTTAGAAGATCGCCAACGAGTTAGAGAAGCAAATAAAGCTTTGTACTCAATTGGTAGCCAGGATATCGAATATCGAATTTGGCGACCGAATGGAGAAATGCGCTGGGTACGCGATCGCGCTCGCCTGATTTTAGACAATTTAGGCAATACTATTCGCATCGATGGCATTGTTACCGATATTACCGAACGCAAGCAAGCGCAGCAACAGTTAGAATACGATGCCTTTCACGATGGGCTAACTGGATTGGCAAGTCGAAGACTATTAATGGAGCGATTGGAGCGGGCGATCGATCGCAGTCAGTTACAGCCCGCTCGTGGTTTTGCCCTTTTGTTTCTAGATCTGGATGGCTTTAAGGTGGTTAACGACAGTCTGGGTCATTTGGTAGGCGATCGATTACTGATTGAGGTAGCGCACCGTTTGCAAAAGTACGAACGTGAAAACTTTATTATTGCCCGTCATGGAGGAGATGAATTTGCCATTCTCCTTGAGGAACTTGCGGATCTAAAGGAGGCGATCGCAGTGGCTGGACAGATTCAACAGATTTTAAAACCGCCTTTAATTTTAAATGAGCGCGAGGTATATGTCTCTGCTAGTATCGGCATCGCTCTTGGAGATCGAGCTAATTTATATGCCAGTGACGGTCGGGCAACGAACCTATTAAGAGACGCAGATACGGCAATGTACTACGCCAAATCACGAGGAAAGGGAGGGTATGAAGTTTTTACTCCCTCAATGCATACCGAGATTTTGCAGCGATTGGAGTTGGAACACGATTTGCGGCTAGCGATCGAACGAGAAGAATTTGTGCTGTATTACCAGCCGATTATCTGTTTGGCTACTCAAAGACTCTGGGGATTTGAAGCATTAGTACGCTGGCAGCACCCTTGGCAGGGTTTGATAAGTCCAGATAAATTTATTCCCTTAGCCGAAGAAACAGGTCTAAGCGTGGCGATCGACCGCTGGGTTTTACGAACTGCCTGCTGTCAGTTGCGATCGTGGCAAGAGCAGTTGCCGACTACTACTCTCAAGGTTAGTGTAAATTTATCTGGCAACCAGTTTTTTCAACCCGATCTAATTGAGGTTTTCGATCGAGTTTTAGGAGAAACTGGCTTAAAAGGAAGTTGCCTAAAATTAGAAATTACCGAAAGCGTGATGATCGATAATTCGCCAACGACGAGCGTAGTTTTAGAGCAGTTGCGATCGCGCGGAGTGCAGTTGTGTCTAGATGATTTTGGAACGGGCTACTCCTCCCTGAGTTATTTGCACTCTTTGCCGTTTAATCTTTTAAAGATCGATCGCTCTTTTATCGAACGACTGGGAACAGAAGGAGAGAAGGGTGAAATTGTTAAAGCTATTGTCGCTTTGGGCTCGAATTTGGGAATGGATACGATTGCCGAGGGAATTGAAACTAAAGAACAGCTAATGCAGCTTAAAAGTTTGAACTGTGCTTATGGACAAGGCTTCTGGTTTGCCAAACCCATGAATAGTCGAGCAGCAATTGGTTTTGTCGGTGATTGGAATGCTCAAAATATTAAAAACTAATATCAGTTATTAAATATGGCAAGAGAAATAAATTGGACTTTGGACAAAATAAAAGATAGTTCGCGATTAATATTCGCGAACTTAGTCTAATAAAGAAGGGGCAGAAGAAGTGAGAAGATCGAGCGCAGTTTCCCAAAACTGATTTCAATGGACTCATAAACAATGCCCCAAAACAACTATAATCAATCTCGAAAAGAGTTCGAGCAATTTCGAGCAAAATTGTATCAGAGTTTTAACTATAGACGAGATACAGTAATGGATTTGGTGGATGCTATAGCTGCCAATACTACAGCCCGTTCGCCAGTTGAATTAAGTTTAAGTCCTTTGTTTACTAGAGAATATAGTGCCTTGTATAAAGGAATTCAAGAATTGAGTCGAACAACTCAAACCGATTCGACAGAAGCATCTAAGAGTCTACTAAATCGAATCGAAGCCCGAACTCTAGCTATTGCCGAACTAATTCCGACTCCCAAACAAAAGCAATTTTACTTGTGGGCAATAGATGTGACACCTTTACCACGACCCTACGCCAAAACCTTATTCGAGAGAAAGATAATTTATCAACCCAATACAATTAAAGGCAATAGACCAATTAATATCGGTCATTCTTACTCTGTATTAACATCTCTTCCTGAAAGAGAAGATACAGGGGATCTCTCGTGGGCAATTCCTTTAACAGTCGAACGAGTCAAGAGTGACCAAACAGGCAAGCAACTTGGTTCACAACAATTAAAGCAGATTTTAAACCAGTCAAATTTGCCTTGGTCGAATCATTTATCAGTAGTCGTAGTTGACAGTGATTACTCAGCTAAGACTTTTCTGGCAGAGCAAAAACAACATACGAATCTAGTAGTGGTAACTAGAGTCAGGAGTAATCGGGTATTCTATACTTACCCTAAATCTCAAGCCAAACCGTCGAAAGGTCATCCTCAATGGTATGGAGATAATTCGACCTGAAAGATAAAGCTACTTGGCACGAGCCAAATGAAATAGTTCAAACCAACTTCACCACTAAAAAAGGTAGACTACTCCAGGTCACGATTTCTGGTTGGTCAGATATGTTGATGCGAGGCTCTCATGACTGTCCCATGCACCGTCAGCCATTTACCTTGATGCAGATACAAGTTGCTACTGCCGAAGGAATTCGCATTTGGAAACCGATGTGGTTGATTATGGTTGGTCAACGTCGAAATGAATTAACAATCACCGAAGCATATCAATCTTATCGACAACGATATGACGAGCGACCCCAGCGAGGTTTCCTCGCTATGGGAACGCGCGAGCGTTGATATTGAACATCTACTTCGTTTTAGTAAACAAAAATTGTTACTCAATGCCATTACTACTCCTGAAGTTAAACATGAAGAGAATTGGGTGCAACTCAGCTTTTTGGCTTATGTTCAATTGTGGGCAGCTAGAAAACTAGCTTTGACTTTACCCCGACCTTGGGAACGTTATCTATCAAAAAAATCCGCAGGTTTTCTCACTCCTTCTCAGGTTCAAAGAGATCTGAATCGAATAATTACGGAGATTGGAACACCAGCTAATTCGCCCAAACGTCGAGGTTATTCTCAGGGGCGAACCCAGGGCATGGTTCAAACTAAAAGAACTCGTCATGAGGTCATTAAAAAAGGCAAAAAAGAGAAAAAACCAGAACCTACCTCACCAATTGCGGTCTAATTGACTATAGATTGTCAGCTAGATATCGAGTCCAAATGAGCGAATTTCCATCGCGAATCATTTTGCTGTTTGTCCAAAGTCCAAAAATAAAGCGATTAAAAATTAATTTAAGATTAGGACTTGCCATAAGAGTCTTAATTTTGCTAAATTAATCTAGCACAAGCAAAAATTGGCAGGATAGCTCAGTCGGTAGAGCAGAGGACTGAAAATCCTCGTGTCGGCGGTTCAAATCCGCCTCCCGCCATCCTTTGTACATTAAAGAGTTATTTGTCAGATTTAAAGAATTAATGTCAAAAAACTGCATGGCTTGAACGATTTTATAGGCGTTTGAGCCTTTTTTATGTTTTTATTGGTTTAAAGTGCAAAGATTTTTGCCCAAAAAACCAGATTTAAAGAATTAATGTCAAAAATTAATTCGATTTATCTTAACTGAAACACCCTTACAGTTTTCAGTCCTCTGCTCCTTTCAACTTTTTCCAATACAGAAATCTTTCAACATCTCCCATAGCGGGAGAGGCGAAGCAACATTTTAGTCATTTTATTTGTTGTAGTTTTGTATGGTTCTTTCAACATCTCCCATAGCGGGAGAGGCGAAGCAACACCTTCCAAACATAGTTGCTCGTCTGGATAGCGATCGCTTTCAACATCTCCCATAGCGGGAGAGGCGAAGCAACTCTACCCGTTGAAACCCTTGTCTGAAGATAGCTGTAATCCTAGTTTTGTTGAAGGTATAAAAAATACTTCTCAAAAATTCAAAATAACCGTTAATATTAGAGTTTCAATATTAATGTTAAAAGCTAGAAAGAATGACAGACAAGGATTTGCTGATTTTTGTCGAACCTCCCAGGGATTTTGCCCCCGCTTAGCTTCGACAAAAAGACGAGCGACCCTGCTGATGTTTCATCAGCTAAGGAACGCGCGAGTATGGAAAAAGTTCCCCAAAAAGGGGTGATTTGGTAGCCACAAAACCATATCTTGGCATCCTGAATTGCAAAACCTAAATTTTGAAGTCAGAATTGAGCCTCTGGAAAATTTCCTCAATCCATCGGCTTACTCACTTGCTGAGAGCGCACCTTAGCCTATAATATTGAAAAGAACGAGCAATTCAACATTATAGGTTTTGTCCCAATCCCTAGAGGAAGGAAATTGGCAGCAATACGCCTCCTGACGATTATTCACGCGAGAAGGTAAATGAGCTAGCAGCTACGAGGGTACAGAAAGTAAGACCGTCATCTCAACAGTCAAACAAACCCACACTGTACATAACCTTATTAAAGGCCACGGCGCATAGAATTACCTTAATATTTATTTGTCCAAGTACGGCGAAACTTTCAAAAATCTTAACTATGTTTTTGCTGTCTAGAGTGATAGACACTCAAGGCTAAATCTTTAGCTGGCATGACCGACAAAGTTTTAAAAGCTACTTGTTTATCGTATTCGATGGCAATATTGTGTCGAGCAGCTTTAAAAGCGATCGCCTCACACAAACGAGCGTAACTCCAGCGATGAATATTTTGGCGATACTTTTTAGCATATAGCTTTTGAGCTTTTTTAACCCCAGGTATTTTTGCCTCGGCTCTAGCAGCAATTTCACTTTCAAGAATTTCTCTGATGTTAGTTAAATCTGGCATGACAATACTACTAACTCGATAGTTAATAGCTATTTCTACAATAGCCTTTGCCAACAGGCGATCGACATATTCTCCCAAGTTTGATTCTCCAAAGCGATTATCACCAGCTTTGATTTGTGCTTGTTGTCTTTTAAAATCATTTTCCTGCTGTTGCTGTCTGCGCCTCAACAAGAATCCGTACTGAGTATGCCGTTTAGCTTGCTTACCTTGCTTGGGCTTCTGTTGAACTGGTTTGTTTAGAAGTTGTTTGGTATCGCGATCTAGTAAAACTTCTCCAGTTGGCACATTAATAACCGCTACGGAAACGGGTTGTTGTAAACCTATGCTTACGCCCATAATTATTGCAGGATCTCGAACAGAAGGTACTTTGCTAGGTCGAGAAAAACCCCGAAAAGTTTCGAGAAGACGTAAAGAGGTTCGAGCGGCGAGAAGTCTTTGCCGCTGATTAACACTTAGGGAATCTTATTGAAGTTTTGTCAATTAGCTTGTTTTCAGCGTTTTTTCTTTTGCTTTTTGCCTTTTGCTCCCAGAACGAGAATGGTTCTGTTCTATCCCTGGCTCGAACTATACCGAGATATTTTGCAGGTTGTCCGTTTTCTTCTTTGGTATAAGCCATCAACCTCAGAATATTACTGGTATCGTAACGCAGTGTTATGTATTCTGACTGGCAGTATTTAAGACATTCGCCAATGTAAATTTCGTTTTCAAATCGAATTTGTCCTTTTTTTCAGGAAAGTCCATCCCTGTTAAATCCCATCCCTACAAAGCGATGGAAATATTTTGAGGTTATAATTTTTGGCAACGCCATCGCGAATTTAAGCAAAAAATACCCGTATTAGTTATTACTGGCGGTCAAGACCCCAGAAATGGGTGAAGAGTTAGCCAGTCATTTTTCGACAGGAGAGCATTTACATCTATCAGATGCAGGACATCTATATAATTGCCGAATATCCTCAAATAGTGAATGAAGCGGTTACGCTTCCGCGTAGCCTTCGGATCGCCAGATTTGTCGCTCGAATTTAAGCTCTTGCTGGATAACCAAGCATCATGATTCTTTTATTTGCTCGACGGTCTCAAAACTTTCAACTTTCAACTCCTCGGCAAATCTTTTGATTGCCCCTGCCAGAGGAACGGCTAAAACTAATCCCAATACACCTCCCAATTTAGCTCCTAGCAGTAAAGAAATAATAATCCACACGGGGTTGAGTCCGACTAAGCCACCAAAAATACGCGGCGCGATCGCCTGGTCGATTGCCTGGTCGATAATGGTGGCGACAATCAATACTTCCCCTCCCAACCAAACACTCTTGAGAGCCATCAGCAAACTCACGCTGACAATCCCGAAAATATCTCCCAAAGGAACTACTACCAAAACTCCAATCCCCAAACCAAACAATAAGCCAAAGGGGACTTTAAGCAGTAAAAAGGCAATTGTAATCGTCACACTCATCAAAGAGGCGATCGCCGCTTGTCCGATAAAATAATTTTGAAAGCTTTGTTTGAGAGCCGTCTGAAGCCGACCGCTCCAACTCGAAGGCAACCATTGCCAAATTCCCGACCAGAAACTCTCGCCATGAAGCGTCAAATAAAAAGTTAGCACTACTGTTATTAGTAGCTCCAAACTGCTGTCAAATGCTCCGATTAAGAAATTGATGACATACGCGGGCAAAGTTTTTACTTCCGAAGCAAAACGCTCTTCAAGCTGGGTCATCAAAGCACTGACATCAAATGGCAGATTCTTTTGGGCTGCCCAAGCTGCAAAAGTTTGCAGTTGCATCGAGCCAGAATCGATCCAGCTTGGCAAGCGACTGGCAAATTCATTAAGCTGCCCGACTAATAGAGGCAATAAGGTAAGAGTTAGCACCACTAAAACGATTGCTGCTGAGAGAAACACTACTCCTACCGCATAGCTACGTTTTAATTTCCAGATCGTTAGTAGGCGTACGGGATAATCTAAGAGAAAAGCCAGCAGTGCTGCCGTTACTATCAAAGTTATGGTAGGTCGTAAGTAACGCAATACGGGAAGCCAAAGGTAAACATTAACCGCAATAAAAGCCAGCAATAGACTCCAATTTAACCAGCGGGGAAATTTATTCTCAAACATAATTGCTTTGAACTGTAAAGCGGTGGAGTAATCTCTGACCGTTGGTCAGTTTAGCTCAATTATCCTACCAAGTTTAAAATCGATCTTCTGACTCGACAACAATATTTTTGATACATCAAACATTTAAAATATTTAAATTATTTTACTTTTAGGTACTCAATTGTTCGGACATCTCGATCCTAAACCCAGACTACTTATTTCTCTTACAGGGTCGTCAATTGTCTATTTTTTGACTCCTGACTGGTTGCAACTATCGACGAGAATTATTATTTGTTGGAATGTTGGAGCGGTTTCCTTTTTAACTTTAGTCTTGCTAATGATGAGCAAAGCTACACCAAAAAAAATGCGTTCTTACGCTCGGCATCAAGACGAAAGCCGCTGGATAATTTTATTTGCAGTTGTCGCGGCTGCCTGTAGCAGTCTGTTAGCAATCGTTTTAATGCTTAGTGGTAGTAAAAATACCTTTGAGGGAGCATCCCTCTTACACATCATTCTGGCTCTGTTCACTATTGTGGCTTTCTGGTTGCTGATTCACACCATGTTTGCTTTACATTACGCTCATTTATACTATCAAACTTATAACGACCGATACATATAGCAGTCAATGATTCATGAAAAAGAACCGTAGAGAGAAAGTTTAGGAAAAACAAAAATTTGATGCTCTGTAGCTAATTCAAATAGCCTTTTAGCGCTCGCAAACGAAGTGCAAAGAGAATAGAACTCGCGCACAAAACGCTTTGCAGACAACCAGACATCTTCGATGGGGTTCTGTTCGGGAGCATTAGGCGCAAATCGGATATAGGTAATTTTCCACTCATTAGGCTCAAGTCCTTGATTAACTGAATCAAGGTGACTTTTAACCTCCCCAAAGCGCAGATTCAAAACAATTTTACTTGCTAAATAATTGAGTAATCACTTCTGTAACCATGATTGGCTCGCGTTTTTGTTCTCTAACAGTTTCTAAATTTTGTTCGGCTTGTTTGAATAGCTGGCGGGCATCAATTACATCGGCAGGATCGGCGATCGGCTTTGCTGGTGCGCGGAGCGCAATCGCACCACCAATAAATGCTTTGAGAGGTAAGTAAGATATGGTAACAATTTTGCGATCGCCTCGGTCATTTAACATTTATCGATGTTTAGTTGAGAACTTTTTAAAGATTAGTTTTGGCCAAAGCTGCAATAGTTTATATTCTAAGCAATTAGAGAGTCATATCGAGATAATGCTGAGACAAAGAACGAGAATTGGACTGTGGACGGCAGCCTTATTAACAGGTGCGGTAGGAATAGCTAACTTGCTTTCGGCAGTTACCCCAAGTTTACCCGAAAGAGTTGACTGGCTGGAGCAAATATTTCCCTTTGAAGTTAGAACTGGAGCGCATCTATTTGCCGTTCTTAGCGGTTTCTTTCTCTTGTTACTAGCGAATAATTTACTGCGTCGCAAACGTCTGGCTTGGATACTAGCAATCGCTTTACTGGTAGTATCGATCGTCAGTAACTTGCTTAAAGGTTGGGATTACGAAGAAAGCTTGTTGTCAGCATTTTTATTAGGGCAGCTTTTGTTGATGCGAGGGGTGTTTACTGCCCGTTCGGATCGCCCTTCGATGATTCAAGGTATTCGCGTATCGATTTTCGCCCTGTTATTTACTCTTGCTTACGGTACTCTAGGCTTTCTTTGGTTAGACCATCACTACTCTACTGCATTTCGTTTGAGGGATGCAGTCGGGCAGACTATAGCACTATTGTTTACCGTTGATAATTTGGGACTACAATCAACCTCACGTTTCGGACATTTTTTTATTGATTCAATTTATATTATCGGTGCAGTAACGCTGCTTTATACGTTGTGGATGCTGCTGCGTCCCGTCATAGTTCATGATGAGGCAACTGCTGAGGAAAGAAGGAAAGCTAAGGAAATTGTCACGCTATGGCTGTTCTTCCTTAGCCAAATTTGCCCTACTAACTGATAAGTCATACTATTTTAGTCCTTCGGGTCAGAGCGTTGTGGCATATGTACCAAAAGGAAGGGGAGCGATCGCTCTAGGCGATCGCAGGATTTAAGCAATTTTGCGCCCTTAATGACTGGATACCTGCTTTTTATCAAACTTCACCTGAACATTTAGAGCTATACCGCTCGCTTAACTTTAAAACCCTCAAAATTGGGGAAGAAGCAACAGTCGATCTTCGTGCTTTTACCCTCCAGGGTAAGGCGGGGAAAAATTTACGCACTGCGGTAAATAAATTTAATAAACTGGGTTATTCGGTGCGGTTTTACGCTCCACCTATTGCCGATGAATTGCTACAAGAATTACGAGCTATTAGTAATGAATGGTTGGGACATATGGCTGGTTCGGAGAAAAAGTTTTCTCTTGGCTGGTTTGATGATAATTACCTGCAAGACTGCGAAATTGCCTTGGTTTGTAACGAGCGGGAAAATCCCATTGCTTTTGCCAATATTATTTCTGAATCTCAACGCAACGAAATAACCATCAACCTAATGCGTCATTTGGCTGAGGTAGAACGGGGAACGATGGACTTTTTGTTTATCTCATTGTTTGAACACTTCAAACAGCAAGGTTATGAAGGTTTTAACCTGGGTTTGGCTGCTCTGTCGGGGGTGGGAGAAACGGTGGATTCTTCACGTATGGAAAGAGGAATGCACTATCTTTACGAACACCTCGATCGGTTTTATAACTTTCAAGGATTGCGGGCATATAAAGATAAATTTCATCCCCATTGGGAATCGCGATACTTAGTATATCCTCAGTTGGCATCATTACCCGATGTAGTAATAGGATTGGTTAGAGCGGATTCTGGCGATCGCTTGCAGGATTATTTGGGAACTCAATTTTTAAGTACCGCCGTAACTTCTATCTCTCAAAGATTGAGTCGCATTGCACCCATATTCTTTAGCGTTTTACTGTTTGGTCTTTCAATTTGGGCGATTGCCTCTGAATTACGTAAGTATCGCTGGCAGGATGTAGTTAATAGCTTGACTGCTATCCCAAACCAATATATTTTACTGGCGCTCGCTTTTACTCTGCTCAATTATCTTTTACTGACGGGATACGATACCCTGGCAGTGCGTCATCTGCGCCAAACTCTTCCTTACCGCAAAACTGCTTTAGTAGCAATTCTCAGTTACGCTATCAGCAATAGCGTCGGCTTTGCTTTACTCAGTGGTAGTGCAATCCGCTACAAATTTTACTCGGCATGGGGATTTTCGGCTGCTAAAATAGCTCAAATAATTACCTTTTGTAATCTCAGTTTTTGGCTGGGGTTACTTGCCGTTGGCGGTACGGTTTTTGCTTTTACTCCTTTAGCAATTTCCCAACAGCTCAATCTACCGTTTTTATCGGTGCGTCCTCTAGGGTTTATTTTTTTAGTAATTATTATTGCTTACCTGCTGTGGAGTGGATTGAGTCAGAAACCGCTAAAAATTAGAAACTGGGTGTTTACTCATCTTTCCTTAAAGTTTTCTTTGGCTCAAATTGCTCTTACTTCGGCTGATTGGATACTAGCTTCGGCAGTGCTATATGTTTTGTTACCGACTCCCAAACATTTTTCTTTCTTCAGTTTTTTTGGCATTTATTTATTAGCTCAGATTGCAGGAATTATTAGTAACGTTCCTGGAGGACTGGGAGTATTTGAAACCGTGTTGATTTTGTTGCTCTCTCCACCAATCCCTTCTAGCCAGCTAATAGGCTCGCTTTTAGCTTATCGCGGGATTTACTATTTTTTACCTTTGGGTTGTTCGGTATTAGTGCTGGGTGGATATGAATTAAGACAGCGAATGTCTCGCAGCAAAACTACAACCTAAACTTAGTTCGCTCAACGCTGAAGCTTTGAAGCTTTAGTGAACTTTAAATTCTTGAGGGTAACATACCAGATAAATCATTGAAAAATCTAGTCTACCGACCAAAATCTCAAAACTAATATTTCAAACTCGGCACAAAATTTAGAAATGATAAAGTTTCAAATGTCAAGGTGTTAGACCGAGCTTTTGCCCAAGGACAGCTAGCTATGGGACAATTCTATGAAAGTCAAGCTCAAGCCTCAGAGTTTCAAGGAGAATTAGCCACAGCAGGTAATGAAGTAATTGCTTCATTTCACCAACTCCAGGCTGCTAACACTTGGTTAGGTGGCGACAATGCCAATCTTCAACTAGCTGTTTTAATTTAGTGGCATCTAGAGAACGAAGCAAACTGATTGGTAACGCGGATTTGCTGATGCTTCTGAGATAACCCCCAGTCAAATATGGCGCAAATTCCTCTCGCTCCGATAAATAAGTTTGAAAGTAAGCCACGCTGAGAACTTTAAGATAGTTGCGAGCGATCGCTAGTTTAGAACCAATTATTTGTGAGGGCGACAAATCTGAAAAATCTTCCTCGCCGATAAAAGAAAAATGGGTACTATTTTTTACCAGAGCTAAGTACTTATCTTTCTCTGGCAACCAGGTAAAAGGCTCGATCTGCTCGTCTAAAGCAGGAGCAAACAGATCTTTGTCTCCCGTAATTATTATTAGTGGAGATTTTAGTTGACTCATTCCCTGTAGACTAAAGACTGGATTAGTTACGGGATTAACGGCGATCGCGGCGACTATTCGGTTATCTTTTAAATTGGTATCGGGTGGAGCAGCCGTAATACTCTGACATTGCCAGAACAGTGAAGGGTTTAATTCGATCCGATCTGGATTTTTTATTGCCTGACATTCCTGTTGGAGATGGTGCCAGTCTACCTTAGCTCCCGCGCTTGCTAATGCCGTATAACCCCCTAAAGATTGACCGATAACACCCACTTTTTGCAGATTTAGTTTTCCCTGCCAGATGGGATCGCGCTCGGACTTGTACTCTATCTCATCTAACAACCGAGTAATGACTTTTGGTTGCTCCACCCACTGATTGCCAGAGGGTGGCGTATCTAAACCATTTAATACGGCATTTACCCGTCTGGCATTAGTACCTAGAAAGTTAACCGCAGCTACTCCAGAACCATAAGAAGCCAAATGCTCGGCGATATAAGTAAAGTTCTGCCAATCTGTATTTAATCCAGGAGCAATTACAACTAGAGGTGCTGGTTTATTAACGGCAACAGGCAGATAAACTACTCCATTAATATTAGGGTCGAGTGCTAAAAATTCCCTACGCCATTGTTTTGAACCCGATTTAGTAAGATCGGCTAAGTTATTAATATTCGGTGAATTAGAAGTTTCAACACTAATTCTTGCTTGGCGTTCTAATGCTGTAAAAACTCGTTCTGTATCAGCCAAAATTTTGGTAGCTTCTTCAACTGCTGTAATAATTTTGTCAGTGTCGAGCTTGAGAGTTTTGGTACTGTAAAGACGAAGAACATTCAAAATTGTCAGTCCTTTAGGTCGTGCAGCAGCTAAGACTATTGCACCACGCAGAGCAGGCTGACTTACTTTTGCAGGAGAATCGATAATCGAGCTAACTTCTCGGACTAATTGTTTGCCAATTGGTAAATTGAGAAAAATATTTGCTGTAACTTGGCTAACATTAAAGTGTCGATTGAGTACATCTCTCAATTCTGCTAAATCTTCTTTACTGACGCGGTCGGCATAATAAGCAAAGCTAGGTGAAATTTTACCTTCTCTGGCAAAGATTTCTAGGTCGGCGATCGAGATATAAAACTCGCCAAAGAAGCCATAGGAAAAGGCGATGCGATCGGCACTTACCGCAAGTAAAATCCAGGTAATTAAAAAACCACAAACAAGCCAGGCTAAAAAGTAAACTCGATAAATTTTTTTACGCTTTAGTTTACTAGCTCCATTAATGTTCTTACTTTTGGCTAAATTCATTCCAAAAAACAATATTTATTGGCAACTTAAAAAGTTATTTAAGAATATTAATTAATGCTCCATCGGCAGCACCACTGATGGCATTCTTACCCGCATGACCGTTACCTATCACTGCACCCGTAACGATATTGGTTGCCGCACCAACCGCACTGTCTTGCAGCAAGCTAGGAATTTTTTTAGCCGATTTTTTGTGAGTTGCGTTGACTACAGCACCAATGGCTGCTCCACTAGCAGCATTACCAACAGCAGAACCATTATCGAAGATTTTACCAGAGATAACGTTACCACCGACACCTATTCCTAAATCCTTCAAAACATTGGCACTAGAAGGTTTTATTGCTGTCAAAGTGCTAGCAGCAATAATTAGTGGTAAAACTGAGGCTTTAATTACTCTGTTCATAATTGACCTCTTCATACAAAACATGATGAGAGAATACTGTGCTTTTTTAAGTATCTTTAGTTTAGAAACTACTGATGACAAAGCAGTGTCAACTTGATGTCAAAAAAATTCTTTACCGAGTAGTTAACGCAGTAGAAAATGGCATGAGCAAGGCAGAAGCAGCAAGAGTCTTCGGAGTCTCTCGCACGGAAGTACATCACTAGACAAAAATAGGTACGGAAGCTCTAAAGCTCTTAAGGCGAAACAGCGAGGCAGAAGACATCGCCCACACCTAGCTCCTCATCAAGCAGCAACCACTGTGAGATTAATCAAACAAAAATGTCCTGATGAGTTGAGCTTAGACTTTCCCTTATGGACAAGAGAAGCAGTTCAACAACTGCTTTCGAGAAAAACATGTCTCTTATGCTGCTTAGTACTTAGTCTTCTGTTCACTTTTTCCTGCTCTGATTAGTAAAGCGATTTCTAAAACCTAATCTCCACAGGGTTCACCGTGACATTTATTTACTTCAACAGTCGTATGAACCAGCGATGGAATATAGCTGAGTAGTTCCTTATAGTATTGAGGCGACTGGGGATAATGCGTGACTAGAGATATGGTTGCAGCCAAAGAATTTTGTCCGAGATACCAAATATGTAAGTCTGCAATGCGCGTATCTTGTTCTGCTTCGATAGCGGTAATTATATCTAGCTTAATTTGCTTATCAGGCGAACCATCGAGCAAGATCGAACTGGTGTCTTTAACTAAACCATAAGACCATTTAGCAATTACTGCCATACCTACTAATCCCATTACCGCATCCAGCCAAACCCAACCTAAAAATTTACCAGCAATTAAAGCAATAATTGCCAAGACTGAAGTGAGTGCATCGGTCAATACATGAAGATATGCAGCACGTAAATTATGGTCGTGATGGTGATGTTCGTGAGACTCTCCATGATGTGAATGGTGATGGTGGTCTTGCAATAACCAAGCACTAATTAAATTAACTGCCAAACCTAGTGCGGCTACAGCGATCGCTTCATTAAATTTAATCGTTTGAGGCTCGAATAAACGCACTACCGACTCTATTCCCATAACCAGAGCAATTACCGCCAAAGCTACAGCACTAGCAAAGCCTCCCAAAACGCTAACCTTACCAGTACCATAAGTGTAGGCAGGATCTTGAGCGTGTTTTCTGGCATAGCGATAGGCAAAAATTGTAATGCCAAAAGCAGCAACGTGAGTTGCCATGTGCCAACCATCAGCCAGCAACGCCATCGAACCGAACCAAATTCCCGCTACAATTTCCGCAACCATTGTTACTGCCGTCAGCCACATAACGGTTTTGGTGCTATCTTCCGCACTTTTGCGATCGCCTGAAAAGTCATGTGAATGCTGCCATTCTTCGAGCGTATGAAAGTGCATAGAATTTAGATCTGGAAGAACAAATTGCGCTTACTTTAATATAGTCCCAAATTTTCTTTATAAGTTAGTAGTTTGTAATTGCTCAGGCGATCGCCTCTTAAAGAACCAGTGTCTTGTAAATTTTCAACTTTCATAAGGGAAAACTAAATCTTAGTTAACTAGATTTTTTTTAGGGTGAAGACAATGGTATTTTCGGGTTGGGAAGTTTCAAGAGTCATTCCTCATGACACAATTGTAGGATTGATTACAGGTCAATATAAACTTCATGGTGGAGTAATTCGTTGGGCAGCAGGAACATCAAATGCTGGACAAATTGTCAAACATCTGATGCCAGTTGCATCTAATTCACTCAATGTTATTCCAGGTCTTAATTTTGTTCCAGGCATTGTTGCTAATATTCAACTAGAACAGCTTAAAAATATAAATCAGTTCAATACACACCAATTGATGAAGTTATCAGGGCAAATTGGCTTGCTGTCTCAGGCAACCTCTCAAGTTCTTCAAATTGCTACAGGAACAGCCTTATTGTCAGGCTTGGGTTTGACAGTAAGTTGTATTGGCTTTGCTTCTATTAATAAAAAATTAAACACCATTGATACTACTCTCAAGAAAATTCAACAAGATGTTCAAGCTATTAAGTATTTTCTTGAAAGTAGCGAACGTGCTAGACTTTATGCCGCTCTTCATGCCTTATTAAAAATTGATAATCAAACTGCATTAGAACATCGTCATACTATTTTGCATAGCTCTCGAAATACTCTTGCCGAAATTAATATGCGATATCGAGAACTTTTGTCTGAAGCCAATACAATTGAAACTGCAATGACATATGAGGAATATTTCTCTTTAACTGCTTTAGCGCAGGTTCGCTGTACAGCAGAATTAGAAATGTTAGATATTGCTCATAAAGAAATAGAAGAACTAGTGACTTTTTGGCAATCTCAAGCTAATCGTATTGCCAAAGAGTTATTAATAGGAGATTATCCAGAAAGATTTTTGGCAACAGATTTTGCTAATGATGTTTCAGTTACAGAACTCGTTCAATGGTTGGATTTTATTTACGATGAAAATAAAGGTTCATGTTGGATTGATGAACTAAGAGTTAAAATCAACGAGACATGGTATTCAGAAGATTGGTTTTCCAAAACCAAATCCACTTTTTTTTCAAAAGACAAATCAAAAATTTTCTCCGATGATAAATCGGGTCTAAACAAGAATATAGGAATTGGCATAGAAAAAGAACGAAATATTCTTATTCCCGCTACAAGAAAACTAATTGCGAGAAGTGCTGTATTTGAAGACTACAATGCGCAGTACAATTTTTTTAAAACTCAAAAAATAAAACCATCCGATTTTGAACAGAAGTTAATTGATGTACCAGAGACATCATTGATTGAAGGATATCTTATTTTAGAGCCAACTCAAAATAAAACTTTGGAAGTAACAATATAAGTGAATTTTTTACTTTAGTTGCCTCATTTAACAGTTAGTAACCGTAATATTTCATCATAAAGCGATCGTTTAAAATCAGGCGATCGCTTTTTTTCGTAGTTACTAAGAATCAACTATTTTCGGACGACTGTTTTATGCTTCTCAGTTTGATCGCCACTGGATTTACAAACAGGTTGCGATCGCCGAATATTTAGACACCTTTAGCGAACTAACTGCCAGATTAGAAAGTTTGCAGGCTTTTACTTCTTTATGTCAAAAAGCAGAAGTAAACAGCAGTCGTGACTTGCTACCTAGCGAACAGCCAGAAGGCTGGTAACTCTACCTGCAATTTCATAGATCCCAAAAATTGGGAAAAACATCGCGAGCGATTGAGTTTTAAATCTAATGCTTTATAGCTTTGACTCTCATTTTTACCCCACCAGCAGGAGTAAAAGTAAAGCCACGACGGGCTGGCTGTAAAGGACGATTATCTAATAGATCTAATTTCACTTGAGACAAAATAGTTGCTAAAACCAATTTCATTTCAAACAAAGCAAAAGCATAGCCCAAACAGCGACGATTTCCACCACCAAAGGGTAAAAATTCGTAGGGAGAAAATTGTCTGGCTAAAAATCTTTCTGGCTTAAATTTTTGAGGTTCGGGATAAATATCTTCCCGTTGATGGGTTAGATATATAGAAGGAAGGAGTAGGGTTCCAGGTTCAAACTGGTATCCCATAAGTTCAAAAGGTGCTTTCAGTTGACGACCGACAAAAACCACCACGGGATTTAATCTTAAGGTTTCCGATACTACTGCATCGAGATAGGGAAGCTTAATAATATGAGTAAATTCGGCTTCAGCAAGTGAATCTAATTCTGTTTGACATTTTTGACCGACTTCGGGAAGTCGATGTAGCCAATAAAAAGACCATGCCAAAGAGCTTGCTGTGGTTTCATGTCCTGCAAACAACATGGTCATTAATTCATCTTGTATTTCTTCATCACTCATCGGTTGACCATCTTCGTATCTTGCTTCTAAAAGCAAACTGAGAATATCTTCACCCAAAGTATTGGGATTTTGGCGACGACGATCGCATTCTGCTTGTAAAATCTCTCGAATCTGGCGTTTTTGTCGTAAGAACTTACCCCAAGGGGTTAAAGAACCTAAGTTTTTTTGCAACGCAGGGAAAAATAGAAAAAATGAATTTAATGGCGAGTTAAATATTGCTAACCAATCAACTAAAACTTCTTTTAGGCGATCGTATCTTTGCCCTTCATCTAAGCCAAAAATTGTCCTAAGAATAATTTGCAGTGAGATTTCTTGAGTGTAATCGCGAATGCAGATAGTCTGACCAACTTGCCATCGAGCAATAACCTCTTTAGTTATGTCAACCATAGTTTGACCATAACTTTGCATCCTTTCTCCATGAAAAGGAGGCATTAGTAACTTACGGTGTCTTTTGTGTTCGACTCCATCGAGTAAGACTAAAGAGCGATCGCCTAACAAAACTCTAATAGGTGCATTGGATTGCTGACTTACTTCAAACAAACTCGGATCGGCAGTAAAAACTCGTTCTATTGCTTTGGGGTTGCTGAAAATTACATTAGCAGGAAATAGGGAAGATTGAGGTGCGTAAAAAATTTCTCCATATTTTTGTTGGTATCTTTCTAGCGTGCCAAACTGATCTAATAAAGCGCGAATCATTATGGCGATCGCAGGGTCTTTCACCTTTGGCGGTAGTTTTGTTTTGTCGGGTGAAGTTACGGTAGTCATGAGTAATAATATTTTGCTCTTGACTTTATAATTCTACTGCAATCGTTTGGAATCAAGCGAGCGATCGCTCTTTATTGAAAAAATCAATTACACTATTAGAAAGGACAATTAGGCTAAATACAACCGCTAAGAATAAACTTTTTTCGGACGACAATTGCCAAGCCAGCAAAACGTAAAGGTAGCTCGGTTTTAGAGCGAACTAGAGATTTGGTAATGTAGAAAGCTATAGAAGCGATCGCTACTCATATCATTGGTGCGGCAAAAAACTCAGGCAGTAGCAATAAATAAACGCAAAATACGATATTACAAAGGAATCCAAGCTAGTTGGTTTTTCCATTCTTCTGCTTCAGTAGTTTCCCAAATTAGGTTGAGATCTTCTGCTATCTCTCTAATATTAGCTTGAGGACGTAACCAAAATAAGCCCCAAATAGAGCGATTGCAGTTCCAATGTGCTTCAAGATGCTGGGGCATACTAGCGCGATTATCGGTCAATAGAATGCGTTGTGACTGCTCTAAGTAAACCAAGATATCAGGATCTGAAGTTCCAAAAGATGGTGTGCTTGAATCTCCGACACGCAAGATATCTATCTGGGGGTTAAACCGAAAGATTGCTAACTTTAGCCGAGGTGATAAATTCTCGTCTAGTAAGAAACGAACTTTCACGATTCGTCAGTTTTGCTAAGTAAACGTCGAGATTTTTCGGTTCTCAAACGTTTTACTAAAGATGAAGAATTAGCATTCCATTGCAAATATTGCGTTTCTCGCTGCTGTGCTAAACGCTGTAAATAAACATCAACCTGGGTACGATGATGTAAATAGTAGGTAATGGTAGCGTAGATCTCCTCTAAACTCAAACTAGGAAGTTCGGCATGAATTTTCTCTGAAGTGTATCCTTCCAGATAATAGTTAAGTACGGTATCGATACCAATTCGATGACCTTTGAGGCGGATGTCATCAGCAGAGCAAAAATCAAAATAATCTTCTAGGGTTGTGGTGGTAGAGGGAAACATCAATGGTTCTCAAATACAATCTAATTTTGAATACTAAATCTATTATCTCTCGATTGTTGTTTGAGTAATGAGACTGCTATAGCAAAAGTCAAAATTTAAAAGTCAAAAGTTAAAACTAAAATGCATAGCCCATAAAGCTTTCAGTAGTTCGGAGTGTCCTAATTCTTTTGTCCACTGATATATTAAAAAAGCGATCGCCTGATTCCAAACGATCGCCTTTACTCAAAATTATTTTGTTTGACTACTATCTCAAAACAGCAGAACTAAAAAACGCTATACCCGTACCTAAAATTGCCAAGCCAGCAAAACGTAAAGGTAGCTCGGTTTTGGAGCGAACCAAAGATTTAGTGATATAGAAAGCTAAGGAAGCGATCGCCAGTTGAATGATAGCAAAGCCAGCCATATAAGCAACCAAAGGAGTCATTTCCGCACCGATAATCGATTCGCCATAGGCGTAACCGTGAAATACTCCTGCGATCGCGGCTAGACTTACTGTCCAGATTAAACTGGGGCGATTTTTTAGAGCGATCGCCGCACCAAAAATTAACACCGATGCCGAGATAAATAATTCGGGTGCTGGTAAATTGAGTCCGAATAGATGAATTACCGTACCAGCTAGAGATGCCAGGATAAATCCTACAGGAATAAATAAACCCTGCTTAGTTAATGCCGCTAGCAGTCCGACAGCGATAATAAAAGCGAAATGATCGATACCGATAATAGGATGGGCAATTCCTGAAAGAAACCCCTGCCAGAAATTTTGGGGAGTCATTCCACCCATTGCATGATGGGCATCGGCTGGAGTAGCATTTAGTAAAAAGAACGCTCCAAAGAGAATAACTAGAGTTTTAATTCTCGGAAAGGATTGAAACTGTAAGTTTTTAATTTTGGTAACTTTAATGATTTGAGACATTATGGCTGACCTTTTAAATTAGATTTGCTTTGCTAATAGCTAACAGCTTATAGCTTAAAGCTTTGTTTATTTAGCAATTACACATTGAGAAAATCCTTGCTCGAATTCCTGACGATCGAGATTACGACCGATAACTACAAATTCGCTGTGTTTTAATTCTTCTGGTTTCCATTTCCTGTCCCGTCGCATAGATGTAAGCATTCTCACGCTTTGAAACAGAACCCGTTCGGGAAAACCCCGCGCATAAAACAAACCTTTAGTGCGGTAGAGATCTTCTCCTTTCTCTTGAGCGACACCATTCATCCACAGCATAAATCGGTTGATATCGATAGGCTGTTCTGTAGTTAGGGCGAACGAACCTACTGTTGCATCGTGTTCGTGATCCAAATCTTCCAAGAAAGCAGGATCGACTTCTAGTTTGCTGGCTAACTCAAATGCCTTAACGTCGAGAATTAAATCTAGATCGATCGCGCTATTTTGAGTAGGATAGATTTTCGCCAGGGGATTGAGACTTCTTATTTTCTGTTCGATATTAGCTAACTCTTCAGCGTCTACTAAATCGGTTTTATTGAGCAAAATAATATCGGCAAAAGCCACCTGTTCTTCTGCTTCGTGAGTGCCAGTGAGGTTACGTTCCAAGTTATAGGCATCGGCAACCGTAACAAAGGCATCTAAGCGATAGTTGGGTCGAATTTCTTCGGAGACAAAAAAGGTTGAGGCAACGGGTGCGGGATCGGCTAGTCCTGTTGTTTCGATTAAAATCGCATCTAGATTGCCTCGCTCTTTAAGTTTATCTAAAGTTTTTGCCAGATCGTCTCTTACCGTACAGCAGAGACAGCCGTTGTTAAATTCTACTAACTGCTCGTTATCTTCTTCTACTACTAACTGTCCGTCGATACCAATTTCGCCGAACTCATTTACGATAACGGCTACTTTGCGTCCCCGCTGTTCCTGCAAAATATGATTGATTAAAGTTGTCTTACCCGAACCCAAAAATCCAGTAACTACAGTAACGGGAATACGCTCGTCGGTTTTGGCTTGTGTTTGCAATACTACCTCCTGCAAATATGCTTGCTGGCGTTGCTTAAAAACTGTTTGTCAAATAAAATTTAAAACAGCCTTAAAATATAGCTTTGTTGGGTTACGGCGAATAGCAGTTTGAAACCCGAATCATCAGAAATATCTCGCCTAACCCAACCTACAATTTATTCTCCCCAAAGTTGGAGGGCTTCTCGATCCGCTCTAATATCGTCCGTGAGAAGCCGAATTTTAGCTTATGGTTTATAGCTTAGAGCTTAAAGCTTTTATCAACGAGTCGGTACTACCGTCTTAGTCATCTCTTGAATTCCCTGTGCCAAAATCTCTTTACGAGTTGCGGGTTCGGGGGCATCGCCGCGAATTTGGTCGTAGGGGACTACTACCCAGCAAGCACAACCCCATAAGCATTCTCCAGCCATGCCGTTAAAGCGAATTGCAGGTTCGGACATCATTACGCCGAGATCGAGCAGCCAGGAGTGATGTAACAGTTTTTCATCCCAACTCATCTGGTCGTAGAGTTCGCGACTCTTGAAGTAAGCTAAAAAGTCGGTCTTAGCTACACCAGGCATAATAATATCGACATAGCAGGTCAGGCGATCGAAGAATTCATCTTGAGCCAGTAGCAAGGTAGAATCTTCTAAGTCTCCTAAATAGCTTTCTTCCATTGCCTTTTTAAACTTGTCATTGAGCTTTTCATTCCACATATCTCTGGGTGCGTGGATGTAGCACTCGGCGTAGTCGGTTTCAAAGCCTTCTTTTAACTCGGCAAATTCGGGAATGTGGTCGATCCACTGAGCGAGAACTTTCCGCCATTTACTTAAAGGTTCCCCTGGAAGTACCTGTACTGCGGGGTGAGTTAGTTTGGCAATATTAAACAGCGTCCAGCTACGGGATTTGGTACTAATACATTCGTGGGGGGCAGAAGTTTGTCCTGAAGGTCGTAAGGCTTTAAACAAGGTACGTCCGTAGTCGTGCTGGACGAACCGCATAAAGGAGTCGGCAACAAACTTGTGAGTTACCTGGAGTCGAATGCGATCGCGCACGATGGGAACGCCTGTATCGGTATAGCGGCTAAGTCGCTGCCAGGAATGTTCGGAAGATACGGTAAAGAAACCGCCAGTAAAGGGATTGCGATATAGATCTCCCCAAACTTGCACCACGCCAGCATTTTTATCTTCATCGAGCATACAGTCTAACTCGTTAAAGGTAGGGAAAAGATTGCCACCGCGCTCTATTTCGGGGTCGCCGCTACAGGGTAAGACTCCCACCCCAATTACAGGAATACGCCGCCCTAGTTTGACGCTAGAGAGGTGACGGGCGAGGTCTACGATCGTACCGCTACCGATGCCTTCACCCATGCCAAAGCAAGTTAGTACCATCGAGGGCAGACGGGTCTTATCGACACTTTTGGCAAATGCTTCGAGTTCCCGTTCTAAAATTCGTTCGCCGTCGTAGTAGTTGATGCCATAGATAGCTTTTGCTAGAGCGCGGGGAAAGTTTTCCCCTGCTTTGGGAATTTCAATGTTTTCTGGCAGCCAGGGTTCGTAGTTGGGGTTCCAGTAGTATCTAGGAAACTCCAGCTTTAAAAACTCGCGATATCTGCGTAACGAGCCAAACATTTCTTCTCGGCTCGGTACTGGCAAGGAGACAGCTTGAAACTGAAACCGCTCGGTGGGAATACCTCTTTCCTTAAGCCGCAGGGTTAAACCTTCAGCATAATCTTTGGCTTGATACATATCCTGCTCGCCAATATCCACGATTAAAGCCGTAAATCTGGCACGAGGATCGTCCAAAATATCTTCTACTTCACCCGTTCGCAACATGGCATCTACCATTCTTGCTCCTGCCTTACCGATGCCGACTATGTGCAGGCAGTGAGGAGACTGCGAACCCGATGCGCTGTGATACATTGATGCTAATGGCATTTTTGATAACTCCTGAATATTTTTAGTGAATATAAAAGGCAATAGGCAATAGCTTTTTTAAAAAACTAAATTTCCCTTTCTTCTAAATAGCCCTATTAACACGCTCCAGTAAAAAAACCTTTGTCTTCCTCGATCAAACCCATATCTCTAAAAATATGAGCTACGGAGGTCGCTCGTTCGTCTGCAACATAGATTTTGTAATCTTCGACAAAAAATCCAGGGTCTTTAGAAATCAGTCCTTCTTCAATTAATGCCACACCTTTTTCTAAGTTTTCGCGGCTCAAACTAGCTTTCCAAAGAGGTGACTGAATATAGATTTTTTCGTCATCCGCTCCCGTAACGTGAAGTATTTTATTACCAGCTACGGTAGGCACTTCTGCTCCCGCGCCGTATTTTTCCTTTACTAAAGTCCAATCTAAGGGCATTTTTTTATCTCTTACAGTTTGACAATTTCTTCTAGCTGCTCTCTAACATTGCTGCTATCTTCACCCCGTATATCTTCATAAGGAACTACTACCCAACAGGCACAGCCCCACAAACATTCGCCAGCCATACCGTTAAAACGAATTGCAGGTTCGGAAAGCATTACTCCCAGCTCTAACAGCCATGAATGCACCATTAACTTTTCGTCCCAATCGATTTCGTCGTAACTGTTGCGACCTTTAAAGAAAATCTCTAAATCGGTTTTACTGGCACCAGGTAGAATAAACTGCACCGAACCCTTTTCTTTTATCTTTGATTGAATTAGACTCGGCTCGATTAAAGGTGCAAAGACTTTATTCATCTTTTCTGCTAGCTCAGTCAGTTTTTTATCCATTTCCTCGCTGCGAGCATAGGAGGTTCGCAACTCAAAGTAATCTGGGTTAAAGTCTCCAATCAGTCCCAACTTTTTGGGTAAGTCTTCCGTGTCAAAAACTTCATCTACAAAGCCAAAGATATGACACCACTGTTTGCCATACTGACTGCGGGCGGCGGCGTGCTGCGAGGGGGGCGCACCGATCCAATTTAACATTCTCAGACTTTCATAGAGGTCGATACTTTGGTTGTCTAATAAGAATGAAGTTAGTTCTCGATATACTTTCTGTCGCGTAGCCTCAATATCTTGGGTTTTTTCCCAGACGGGCTGTTGGGGAACTAGCATAAAGCCAGCGGTAAAGGGATCGCGATACAAATCTCCCCAAACCTGAACTACTCCTTTGTTTTTCTCTTGGTCTAACATACAGTCCAGTTCGTTGAGAACGGGAAACAACTCGGCGGTTTGTACTGCTTCTGAGTCACCATCACAGGGAACGATACCGATACCCTGTACCAAAGCCCGACGACCGAATTTAACATTACTGAGGTGACGCGCTAAATCGACGACTATACCGCTACCGACGCTATCTCCTAATCCAAACACAATACAAACAATCGACTGACATTTGGCAGCATCGACACTTTTAGCAAAAGCTTCTAATTCCTGCTCGATCGCTTGAGTATCTTCGTAATATGCCCTACCGTAAATGGCTTTGGCTAATGCTCTGGGACAGGGTTCTCCTGGTTCTGGTATAGTCAAGTTTTCAGGTAGCCAGGGTTCGTAATTGGGGTTCCAGTAATACCGAGGAAACTCTAGCTTTAAAAACTCGCGGTAACGACGTAGAGAACTAAATAACTCATTGCGATCGGGAATTTCTAAAGCGACGGTTCTAACCTGGGCTTTATTGGGAGGTAGTTTTTCGGCTAATTTCCTAACTGGTGCTAAGTTGCGATCGTCTAGATCTACTGCTAGAGCGGTAAACCGTTGGCGTTCGTCGGTTAAAAAATTCTCTGGAGCATTAGCGACCGCGCTGGCTATATAATCGGCACCCATTTTACCAATACCTATTAGGTGAACGGCAGTTGGCATCGGTTGTTCCTCTTTTATCCGATGAACCTTGCCACGTTTTAGTGCCTCCATTCTTTTTTTGGCGATCGGATCTTTTCTTTGTTCGGGCATAATGTGGGGAACTCCTAACTCAATCTAATCTAGGTTTGTAGGGTTATATGACTGAAATTTATTAACTTATGGTGACGAGCGATCGATTTAAATTTTGCTAATATTTTTTTTTCTATGCTATCGAGCGGTAATGACAATGACGTAGAGCGAATTCTTGCTAATGTTGTTTTCGTACTGTAATAAAAATTCAATACCAACTGTGGCTAGATCGTGCAAGACTTTTGAAAAAATATCAAAGTCTACAAACATAGTTTACCAAGTTCACCTTGGTAAATATTTAATATACATCTACGTTATTTAAATGTTAGAAAAAATGCTTTGTACTAAAGCAAAAAACTTATTTCTAATTTGATTAAAATTGTGTTATCAAATACAAATATGATTGACTACTATTTATTTTTCTGTTAAAATGCCTACAAAATTAATCTAAAAAGCCAATATTGTCATGATTTACTAATTTTATTTCTAATTTTTAATATTTATATTTTAAAGTTTGAGATAAAAACAACCAAGTTTCTTAAAAGTACTAAATATTAGGTCAAAAATAGTTATAAAGTTTAACAAGTATCTTGTCGTTATAAAGTAAAAAAAATCTTCAATTACTGTGCGCTATTTTGTTTGAGTAGAATTTGGATATTGACTTCAGTACCTCGGTCGATCTGGCTGTAGATATTTATTTGGTAATGTAGCAATAAAGTTGACAAGAGAAGAAAACTTACGAGACCTGATTGACTGACAAAAGAGCAAAAGAAAACCCTTACAATATAAAGTGAGTAAAGATTCAAGGGATTGACAAAAATCAAGGGGAGTCAGCACTCTGAAATTAGATACTACTCATAATTTCAGAATACCGTGAATCAAAACTCCCGTCTTTACAATGGCTTAAATCAATGGATGAGTCAACCAGCTAGCTGGTCACATCTATGCCACCTCAAAAGCTGTATCTGGATGATAATAGCTTTGATTCATACAGGGAGTGTAAATTTAACTAAATGGTCAATCTATATTCCATGTCGAGGAAAATTCGCTCAAAGTAGACAAAGACGTATTTAGCGTTGGTTAAATAATCTTCGAATCAATGTTAATCGTCTCTACCGCGCGTTCGAGCTTTGCTCGTGCACAACTGTTTCAAGACAAGAATCTGAAGGTGTGTAATCTCTTCTAGCAGCCAACCAGGTGTTTTTATAGCAACGGAGAAATTTTGGTCGGTAAGGTCAAGAACTAGGATTGCGTAACGCTCTCAAGGGATGTTTTTTCCTCAATCGTTTTCGATCGAAATGATACTGCCCATAAACATTGATATGTGTGTAACGAGTTGGCCAAATAGACTTTAAATCTTCATCATCGTCAGGATAACCTTCAAGCCGAAGTTGCTGGACAACTTTATCGATATAGACCGTATTCCAGACAATAATGGCATTGGTTACTAAATTCAGACATCCGACTTGATTTAGCAACTGGTCATCTTGCTGAGTTTTAATTTCTCCTTGGTTGACATAAAAAAGATGAGAACGCAGAATATGTAAAGCCTCACCCTTGTTTAATTGTCGCTTAATCCTACACTGTAGAAGGTTTTAGTTTGTCAATAAATATCTTTTTTAAAAAAGACAAAAAACCGCGCCAAAAGTCTGTTGTTGTTGCTGATACTCGAATATCTCTAACTTCCATTTGAGTAGAGCTTCTTTACTCATGAGCTTGGATGGCTGCTCTACTCGGTATGCTGGTTTGATAATTAAACAGGCTTAGTTGTCGTTCGCTCACGTTCGATAATGAATGACTGCCAAAGCTGCCAGAATATCACAAGTTCGACTTACTTTCTTCGCTATTGAAATAGTTCTAAAAGTTCTGTAACTACATCAGCAGTTTCAGCAATGCATTGTTAAAGAGAAAAAGAATTGTAGAACTATCGATTAATTAAACAAAATTTTTGGGAATATTACAAATACAGCATTCATAATAACTGAATTGCTCGGAAAATTTTATTCTTGGCTAGCAATTTGATTGACGCTTGATAAAACTATGTATAATTTTTACTTTTTTAAGGAAACGAAAAATAATAAAAAAATCGTTTTTACCCTTTTATCTATGATATTATGGCTATCTTCCTGTGTTGGTCAACAAAAGCAAAGTAATAATTCAAACTTAAAAGGATTTGAAGTTAAGTTTTTAATTGGTAGCGATCTGGCTCAATTTTGCCAGCAAGCCGCAGCTAAATTAAATCAAACCCAACCTAAAACTAATGACGGACAAAAATTTTATCTTACGTGCGAAGCTAAAGGTAGCGGCGATGTAGTTGAAAATGTACTCACCTTAGCTAAGCAGTTACAAACGGGGGATATAACCGCAGAAAACTCTGGATTTCCAACTCTGCTTTCTGTAGACGGAGAAATTTATCAAAGTCAGTTAGTTTATCAAATGAATAAACTTTTTCCAGGACAAGATTATATTCCCAAAATCACCGACTCACCTTTAATTGCCTACAGTCCAATGGTGTTTATGACCACAGCGGAGCTAGCTAGAGGATTAGAAACCAGTAACAATCTCTATACGACTCTAGCCAATACAGAAAATCATCAACAACTAGATAGCAATGCTCCTCCCATACCTGTTAGCTATGTTCATACCGCACCCACTCGCTCTAATTCTGGCTTACAAACTTTAGTCGCACAATTTGCCTCAGTTGCTAACAAACAACCAGAACAACTAACTATAACTGATGTAGAACAACATCAACAACAAGTAAAACAGATTCAAAGCAAAATTACTCGCTACGGGAAATCGACGGGAAATTTGGCACGCTCGATGGTAGAAAACGGTGTATTTTGGGCTTCTGTTGGTTCGGTTTACGAATCTTTAGTTATTTCTGCTAATACTCAGTCTCCCGACACTGGAACTAAATATAAAGCTATATATCCGCAAGCAACTTTTAGTTCCAATATGCGAGCAATGTTACCCGATGCTCCCTGGAACAGTTCCACAGAAAAAGAAGCAGCAACAAAAATAATAGAGTTTATGCGTCAGCCAGAAATCCAACAAATTGCAACCGATTTAGGCTTGCGCCCTGGGGTACCTGGAGTCGCTTTGGGTAATAAGTTTACTTCTCAATACGGTGTTGTTCCCCAACCAAACTACGAGTCTTATCGTCCGCCAGAACCAGAAGTTGTAGAAGCCATGCTTAATAGTTGGCAGACTTATGCCAAAAAATCTTCTTTGGTAGCAGTCGTTATCGATACATCTGGTTCGATGCGAGGAACAAAATTGACGGCGATGAAAAACACCTTACTCAACTACATTCAAAACTTAGGTACCAAAGAAAAAATTGCCTTAATTAGCTTTAATTCCCAAATTAATCCACCAGTAATAATTGAAGGCACTAAAGAAGGAAAAAATCGAGGAATACAATTTATCAGTAATTTACAAGCCGATGGAGGAACGAGATTGTATGATAGCAGCCTTTATGCGCGTAACTGGCTACTTAAAAATTTGCGTCCCGATGCAATTAATGCCGTGTCGATCTTAACTGACGGGCAAGATTCTGGTTCTCAAATTAATCTCGAACAGCTTTCGCAACAGCTAAAAGCGAGTAATTTTGAATCGGGAGAAAATATTGCCTTTTTTACGGTTGGTTATGGTAATGAAGAACAATTCAATCGGGAAGCCTTACAAAAAATTGCCGAACTAAATGCAGGATATTACCGTCAGGGCGATCCTCGAACTATTTCTAATTTGATGGCAGATTTACAGGTGGAGTTTTAACAACTAAAGTCCAGATTTTCTTTAAAACCATGAAACTAGCTAATCCATTACATTATCCTCTTGCTGTTTGTGCTGGTGGAATAACTCTAATAATTGGAGTACGTTGGCTACGCTTACCCAATCCCATTGTCTTACCTACAGCCATAGCGATCGCCACAGTAGTTTCTCTACCTTTACAGCATAAGGAAAATAGCAAAGTTGAGATTGATAATCCTGCCCTCGCTAGAGAAATTTATTCTGTACGACAGCAAGCAAAACTATTGCTGACTAAAGCTGAAGAATTACGTCGTGAAGCCCAGCAAACCCTGACTGCATCAACACAATTAGAATTACTTTCTACTGTAGAGTATACTTGCGATCGCCTCAAGGAATTACCAGCTAAAATCGACCATTTGACTAAAAAACTTCAGGGTTCTGATTCTCTTTTTTCTCCGAAAGAATTAAGCGCACAGATAGCAGAAGTAAGAGCCAAACAACAAAACAGTCCCGATCTAGCCAAGGAACAGTTAAAACAACTGGCTAACAGCCTGGAAAGTAATTTAAAACTAGCACGTCAAGGACAAGATGCTCGTCAGGCGCAAGTAGTTGCTTTAAATACTCTGGTTATTGAGTCGGCAGGAATCTTACAACAGTTACAAAATCGCTTGCGTACTTCTAACTTAAACGATGCTGAGGAAATTGAGGAGTTACAAGGATTGAGTGAGGAGTTAAAAAGTATGCAAGAAAGTGTCGGTTTATTAATTACTTCATGAATAAAAAAAATAGCAATAATAAAACAATTGTTTCTTTAGGAATTATTTTAGTTTCATTAGGTTTGACCTATGCACCCCTTCCAGGTGTCAAACAAAACATTATTGTAGTAAGTGGAACTGAATTGCAAGAACCCCTGCAAGAGCTTGAAACTAAATTCGAGCAAAATAACTCAAACATCGATTTACAACTAAAATTTCAAGGTTCTCAAGATATTGTTAATAACTATATCGATCGAAAAAATGATTTTACCCCCACGATCTTAATTCCTGCTAACGAACAAACTTTAGAAGAATTAGAGACTCGCTGGCAAGCTCAGAATAACAGTGAAGCTTTTTACAGCCAACCTCAAGCGATCGCCAGAACTATCTTAGTTGCAGTTGCCTGGCAAGAAAGAAGTAAATTTATTTTTCCCGATGGTAAATTTTCTTGGTCGAATCTCGAACGAGCTTTGCAGCAAAGAAGTTGGTCGAAAATTGCCGATAAAAACAATTGGGGCAGTTTCGATCTGGTTATTACCAATCCAACTCGTTCTAACAGTGGTCAATTAGCTTTAAATTTATGGCTGCAATCTAAGGCAAGAAACTCGAAGATGGCTTCGAGTTCCCAAGGCCTTAGCGTTACTAAAAACGCTACTGTCGATAGTTTCGATAGCGAATCTTTGTTTTCTTTAATTAAAAGCTCTATCTATCAGCTTCCCCGTTCGACTGATATCTTGTTACAGGAATTTATTTCTCGCGGTGCTAATGATGGAGATATAGCTATGGTTTATGAAAGCATTGCTCTGTACCGTTGGTCGCAAGCCAAAATCTCACAGGGACAACCATACCAAATCTACTATCCCAATCCATCTGTCGAAACTGTAGCTACTGCTGCTATTGCCAAAAATATAGATCGAAACACCGCTAAAGCAGCTAATAAATTTATCAAATTTATCAAACAACCAGAGCAGCAAGAAGTTTTTGTTAAATATGGGTTTCGTTCGATAATTCCCAACCTCAATTTAGCTTCAGTTCCCAAAAGTCCCTGGCAGCAAAATATTCCTGGGGCAATGTTAAATCCTTCAGTAACATTACAACAGCCTCCCGATTCTCAAAAAACTGCTGAAATTCAACGTTTATGGAGTAGAGTTCGTTAGAGATTTATTAGTATTGTTTGCTTTACAAATAAAATATATTTTTGGTAATAGCTTAAGTTTTGTCTGGATTTTAATAAAGAATTGTTAACTTAAGATGCAAAAGATTTATATTGAGCTAAAAAATTGATGAATCTTTGATGTAATCAACTTTTATGTCTTACAACCAAGAAATTAGTCGAGCTAATCCAGGATATTTAATCGTTCTAATAGATCAATCTTTTTCGATGTGTTATCCCTATGGTTCGGCAGGCACAAAAGCTAAAGAATGCGCTACTGCTGTGAATCGAGTACTACGTGAAACTGTTTTAGCTTGTACTGATGGAGAGGAAATTAAAAATAGCTGCTATATATCAGTAATAGGATATGGAAAAACTAAAGACGCTGCTATCAATGCTTTCTCTGGTAGTTTGGCTACCAAGCCGATGGTCAGTGTCAGTGACTTAACCGAGAACTGCTTGAGAGTAGAAAATATTAAAAGAAAAGTATCTGATGGCGCGGGCGGACTGGTAGAAATTGACGACCAATTTCCCATCTGGATCGAACCTGCTGCTGTAGGAGAAACTCCTATGAGTAACGGATTTCAAATGGCTTCTCAGTTAATTTCTCAGTGGATAGAAGAACATAAAACTAGTTTTCCTCCAGTGGTCATCAACATTACTGATGGAGAGGCTAATTCTCTACCCCGTGCCAAAGCTGCCGCCGAACAGCTATCCCAATTAGCAACAGACGATGGAGCAACTTTAATACTCAATGCCCATATCTCTGGCGCGACAGATAATGAGGTTATTTTACCTTCATCAGTCGAACAGTTACCTTCAGGAGATAGTTATGCACAATTCCTGTATGAGATTTCCAGCGAATTACCTCCTTTAATGCTAGAGCGAGCTGCTGCCAGTGGGTTAGAACCTTCGCCCCATTCTAAAGGCTTTGTCTACAAAGCCAAACTCGAAACAATGATTCAGTTGCTAGAGATAGGAACTAAGGCTGAATTTCGGGGCTAAACTATCATGCCCAATCAAATTTTGGCTTTTTCTTTGCCCAAAATCTCTGAATCCGCAAAAAGCAATCAAGATAGATTCGCTCGCAGCCTCGATGGCAGTTTAATCGCGCTGTCAGATGGGGCTGGTTCTTCTCTATATCCCAAGCAGTGGGCTAAACTACTTGTCGAAGCTTTTTGTCATGCCGAAAATCCGATAGACAGGGTTAGTAGTTCATATCATGAATGGTTAAAACCCATCCAGGAACAATGGCGGCAATATTATCTGGCTAAAATTACCAATCCCAATCGTCAGTGGTGGCAAGCTGGTTCTGCGAGTAAACGGTGTGGTTTTGCTACGTTTTTGGGTTTGAGTTTATCGAATCCCGACGGTTCGGCATCGGGAAAATGGCAAGCAGTAGCGGTAGGGGATAGCTGCTTATTTAAGTTAGAACCAGATAGCGATAAGCTTTTATCTTTTCCTCTGGAAAATTCCGAGGAGTTTAAAAGTACAACCAAATGTTGGTCGAGTCTTCCTGACGATAGTTCATTTCCCCCTCAATTCCTAGAAGGTTACTGCCAACAAGGAGATATCTTTTTATTAGCGACAGATGCTCTATCACAGTGGCTCTTAGCTAATTTTGCCAGTCAATCTTCAGAATGGAAGCAGATATTCGAGCTACAACGGCAAGAAGATTTTGTCCGAGTTATTCAACAACTCAGGCAAAAAAGATCCCTTAAAAATGATGATACGACCGCAATTTTAATTAAAATTCTCGACGAAGTTTCAATTTTACCAATACCATAAATCTGACAACTACACAGTATCGCGATCGCCATGAAATATCCCACTCGTTCGGAATATTACAGTGCCATTCGCAACCCTCATGTTGCATTTCGTAAAATAGATCCTTATTCTCATCGGGAACGAGACTTAGATACTGGCTTGGCAAAGGGCAAAGCCGTAGAAAAAGTTAAGTTTGCTGGTATTCAAGATATCTGGTCGGCTTCGGGAAGTTTTGCCATTGCGTTTAAGTATCAAACTGTTTCTCCTGCCAAAATTTGGGCAGTTAGATGTTTTTATCGCACGAATTTTGATGTTGTCGCTCACTACAAACGAGTTTTAAAATATTTAAATAACAGTCCCGTTAGTTCGTATTTTGTTAATTTTGCTTTATTAGAACAAGGTATAAGAGTTCGTGGAACTTGCTATCCCATTCTTAAAATGGAATGGATAGAAGGGAAAAATCTCAAGAAATTTATTAAAGACAACTTACACCGCAAAAATACCCTCGAATCTCTAGCACAGACATGGTTGCAACTTGCCAATAACTTACTAAGTGCTGGTGTCGCTCATGGAGATTTGCAGCATGGCAACGTTTTCGTTCTCGAACGTTTTGGTAATTTATCGCTAAAGCTTATAGATTATGATAGTCTTTACTTCGAGCGAGACAATCAATCTATTCCAGACAACATCAAAGGACTTTCAGACTATCAACATCCTCTGCGAAAATCTCTCGAACACAGGTGCTTGGCAATTGATTTTTTTCCTCAGTTAGTTATTTATCTCTCGATTTTGGCTCTGGCGGAAGATAAAAGACTGTGGAACGCCTACAAATTAGACGACAGAGAAGGTTTACTCTTTACTCGCAGCGATTTAGAAAATCCCGATACGGCAGCTATATTTCAAACTCTTGCTGATTTATCGCCTTCCATTGCCAATCTCGCCTACAAACTCCGACAAATTTGCAACCTGGCAGATTTCGATCGCATTCCTTCACTCGCTCGGGCGATTACAGAGGAAATATCATCGGAAACTAGTACCAAGACTCAAGAGCGAGCTTCAATTAACTTTAATCTTAGTTACTCAATTGAGCCTATTTTGTCTTTAAGCCGCAATAGCAATTTGTGGTTAAAAAACAATCTCAGACAATTTACCAAGTTAAAATTTAAACCTGCTTGGCGAGTCAAAGATAATATAGGATCGCAATTGACTAACCAAGAACAATCCGATCTTAATGAGACGGCAAAATCGGCGATAGAAAAGCAAGCAAGCAAGTTCTTTATAGTTTGGTGGCAAAAACAATTATTTAGAGTTACTAGTTTATTTCATTCTGGGCAGAAGATTCAAGATGAAATTGAAACGTCAACTCAAAACTCAAATCCCGATATTGTTACTCATATCATCGCTCCAACTGGCACAGAAAGCAAAGTTAAATGGAATCCCCGTCTTAGCAAGAGTAAGCCAATCGAGACAGATTCAAAAGTTATTATCAAGCTAAATTATTGGCAACAGCTAAAAAAACTTGCTGTTACACTTAAAACTTCGAGCGCCAATACAGTTAATCGTTGGTTTAGAAAACTGCGTCAGTTTAGAAGAAATTTGTTGGTAATTAGACTAAAAACACGAAGAAAACTATCTAATTTTCAAAACGAAATACTTAGCCAAGTAAAGCAAATCAAGAAAGCAATTACTGCAAAAACCAAAGGCAAAACCTGGACGACTCGCGAAGTAGCCGAGCGAGTAGAGCGATCGGTAAGCTGGTGTCACAATCAAAGATATCAGTATCCCAATAAATTTCGTTTGGGAGTTCATTATTATAAAGACGAATATGAATCTATTCAGTGGACGAAAAAAGGAATTAAGAACTTACTGCGCCTGCGTGATGCCAAAGATAGCATTCCTAAAAACTCTTTACCTACTAAAGTTGTTAGCACTAATCTGGGAATTTCGACTCAATTAATTACGCGCACCAAAGCCAAACATTTATCTCAATTTATTGAAGGAACTCACTATCATTTAAATTCGCAAAAGCACTATTTATGGACTCCTAAAGGAATTGAATTATTGCAACAACTTTGCGATCGCGCTCAGAGCACTGACAAAGTCCACAGTTGTAGATAAGTCCAAATTAGATTTTCTCGTGGGCAAAAAAATTTAACTAAAGTCAACGACTCTCCGAGAGAGCGGCTTTTCTTTAAACCAACAAAAATGTGTGAGAAGTCCCTCGGCTTGATTTATTCGATTATTAGCATCAAGCAGTATTTAAGATGATTCGGATTAGAGGAATTGTTAAAACAGCCAATCAAGTAAAAAGCAAATTGCAACAGGGAGTTCATCGCAACAAAGTCGATTCTCTAAGAGAATTTGTGTTCGATTCTCTACAAACCATTGACGAGCTTTGTAAGGAAGCCAAAACTTCATCTAAGAAACTTCCCGTGCGTTCGCGTCGAGCTTATGATTATCTCAAGAATATAGATTGGCAGAATTTACCTCTGACCGACCAAAAACAGGAAAAACCAGCTAGAAGTAGCAATTCTTCTACTCTGCGAATTAAAAACTTAGTCAAACAACAGAAGAATTGTCAGCAAAGGATAAGAGAGCTACCACCTGACTATAAAGATAATCAACTAAAATCTATCCGCAAAACTTTGAGCGACTGTACTCAAGAAGTCGAACGCATTTGCCAACAAAATCGGGTTACTCCCGCAGCTTTGACCGCTCCTTGCCGTAAAGCTTATGCTTGGATGAAGTTTCTCACTGATGAAAATTATCTCGACCGCCACCTAAAAACTGTCGGGAAAATAAAAAATCTAGCCGCTCAAACTATGAAAACTCGCCAGCTAGATATTTCAGAAGTTCAGGTAACTATTACTAACTACAATGGACATCATCGATTATCTCTATTGCAAAAAACAACAATCAACTATGTTGATTCGACAACGCAAAGCGTTGGCGGATTGCCGTAGGCAATCAAACTGGTCGAAAAATCAAGTAACTAAAATACGTCAAGCGATTGGCAATGTGTTGAGAAGGGATAGTTATTTGGGAACGCAGTGGGAAAGAGTAAAGCTTGGTACGTATCGGGCTTTAAATTAATCAAAAAAAGCAGAAAGACGGTTTTGGTTCATTTTTACTGTCCACAATAAACAATCAGATCGATTTCAACATCTCCCTGTCCTGCCAAACCAATTACCCCGACCGTAGTACGACTAGGACGACTACCTTCGCTAAAGTAAGAAGAAAAAACGTTATTGACCTCTTGGTAGTCTCTAAAGTCAGTGAGAAAAATACGAGCCATCACTACTCGCTCGAAGCTGGTTTTAGCATGGTCGAGAACGATGCTTAAATTTTCCATGACGCGGCGAGTTTGGTTGGCAGTAGTATCCCGAAGAATTTCACCTGTTTTAGGATCTTCGGCTAACTGACCTGTAACAAAGAGAAAGTCACCAGCACGAACGGCATGAGAGTAGGGAGCAGGGGGCGGTAAAAGATTGTCTGGTAAAGTAATATAATCAAGCATAATTGGTGACAATTTAAGCAAAAAATAAATTGGTCAACTACCAAATGTCGTGTTTTGTTGATTGTTCAACTTTCGACGGTCGGTATGCATAGGCGACGTTAATGGCAACTATGATGAGCTATAGAAACGACGATGTAAGTCATGCACCTGCTCGACAAGACTTGGAACTGGACCATCAACTACCACATCTGGAACTACTTCACGGATTGGTAGAGTTCGTACGGGAGGTGCTGGAACTCCAAGATCGCTAAGCCATGTTGCCAATTGCTCGGAGGAACTCACATACACTATACGTCCCAGCCCGACCCAGCCATGTGCTGCGGCACACATTGGACAATGCTCACCAGAGGTATAGACAGTTGCTTCTGCTCTGTCCTCCGAGGTCATATTCGCCGCAGCCCACCGTGCAATCTCAAACTCTGGATGACGGGTTCGATCGCCTGAAGCAACGTGGTTGCGATCTTCAAACAGAACCTCTCCATCCGCTGCTACAAGTACAGAGCCGAATGGCTCGTCACCTAACATTAGAGCCTCAGTTGCAAGTTCTATGCTCCGACGCAGATGCTGTATGTCTCTATCGTTCACCATGACGTGTTCCTTGGATTCCAGTATCGGCACAGAAGTGTAGCTGCCGCCCGACTAGTTTAGTATACTCTTGATTTTTATAGTAAAAGTCGGCTTTGTTGCATGAATGGAGAAAAGAGATACAGATTTGTAAATCAAAGTAGAAAATCAATTATGAAGCAACAATAATTAAAATGAATGTAGAAAATTAGCTCTAGAAAAAAGAAAACAGTACGAGCGATTGCCCGCAGGGCAGCGGCAAAGACGATCGCCAATCGCGTGACTGCACAGACGATTAGCTTCGCTACCGCTAAAGGCAATTACCCAAGGGGCAGTGGCTTTGCCAATCGCAATTGTTTCTGCCATGTAATAACACTGCATCTTTAGCTGTAAGATCGACATTGAGAATAGCTAAATAAGAGTAATGACTATTACCCATCTTAGTCAGGAAATAATTCGTCGCCATAGCAGTCAATCTTGTTGGCAAAAGGGACAAGTTTATTATCAAAATGGATGCGTTAGAAAGGTAGTGCAACGGGAAGAATCAATTACAGCAGAAGTTGAAGGCAACGATCTTAGACCATATCGAGTTAGTATTGGCTTGAGAGAAGGTGAAGTAAACACGTCTTGTAGTTGCTCTGATAATTTTGGCGGTTGGTGCAAACATATCGTGGTAACCTTATTAGTATGCTTGCGCCAACCAGAAGCGATCGAACAGCTCAGAGTTTAGAACAGATTTTAAACCGTCTTAACGTAGCTCAAACCCACTTCTGTAGAAGCTTCGTTAGCATGAGAGGCGATGACTGAAGTTGGTTCAATTAGTTCATTGTCTACATAGGCTGCTTCAGTAGGACCAGTAGTAAAAGTATCTCCAGTATTAATTACCACCAACTCGGCTCTCGGTCGAACCCCTTAATCACCATTATAAAAACTGCCAATATACCAATAGTTGTTATCTGCAAAATTTGTATATAGAATAATGACTATGGCAAATAATATTGTATAGATTAAAGTCTATGATAAAAATACAGTTAATCATTTAATACTTAATACTTAATACTAAAATACTACAAATCTTTTATTTAGTATCGCTAAAAAGTTTTTGCTCCATAAATATCGAGCGATCGTACTGCAATGCGATCGCTTTTTTTTGGGGTATGGCAACGATTAAAGACACATACGATAACATAGACAATGAGCCAACATTCTTGGTTGATTAATCGCACTGCCGTCTTGGCAACCAAGCATCAAAAAGAACAAGTAATTGCTCCACTTTTTGCACGAGAATTTGGAGTTAAAGTAATAGTACCAGATAATTTTAATAGCGATCGCTTTGGGACATTTACTAGGGATATTCCCAGAGCAGGTAAACAATTAGAAGCAGCACGTCGTAAAGCAGAAGCAGTTTTAAATTGACAGGAGAGACTCTAGCTATAGCTAGTGAAGGGGCATTTTATCCCCATCCCAGCTTTCCTTTTATAGGCTGCGATCGGGAATTAATTTTATTATTAGATCGTGCTAATAATCTAGAAATAGTAGGAGAAGAACTATCAACCAAAACTAATTATAATCATCGATATATAAAAAGTAGCGCAGAAGCCTTGGCATTTGCTCAAGAAGTGGGCTTTCCCGAGCCTGGTTTAGTAGTCATGTCTGACCCTTATACCCATAAGCAAGAAGAAATTTTTAAAGGAATAAATCAAACAGCAACTCTAATTCAAATAGTCAATTATCTTCTACAAAAAAATCCCAAGATACAGTTTATCTAGAAACTGATATGCGAGCAATGTTCGATCCCACTCGTATGCAAATAATTGCCCAAGCTACCTTAAATTAAGTTCAAAAAATTGGTCAATTATGCCCTCAATGTTCTTGTCCAGGATTCGCTCTCATCGAACGAAAACAAGGTTTGATATGTTGTTGGTGTCATACTCCTACTAACTTAACCTTAGCTGAAATATATCAATGTCAAAAATGCCAATTTCAAGAAACTAAAATTAGGAGTTTCGGATCGTACAAAATTACTATGACTTAGTAACGAATTTCCGTTGTTTGCGGAATTTAGCGATCGCCAATAAGAAATCTAACAATCGAATCAAAGCACAATTTTGTGTAAATTTATACTATTTTGCTTGACTACAGATTACTGAGTTTCTGTCAAGGCGAAACTCCTATAAAATGTATCCCCAAGGCAAAAAATTTGCCGAGCCTGGTAATTGTTCATACTGCAACCCTTAGTATTTAATGAATTACATTATTGATAGTTTAAACAAACACTTAGTTTTGGAGTCAATATTGTAATCTCTCTTCTAACCTCGTATACCTCTGCTGCTGCTTAACTTGCTTCACAGCGATCGCAATAGCCTTTTCCGAACCTACAATCAGTGCTAATTTTTTGCTCCTAGTCAATCCCGTGTAAAACAGATTACGTGAGAGCATAACGTAGTGTTGAGTATACAGAGGCAGGATAACAACGGGATACTCCGAACCCTGAGATTTATGAATACTGGTTGCCCAAGCTAGAGTAATTTCATTCAAATCAGCATAGTCATAGGTTACATCTCTGCCATCACGATGAGGCGCGTTCCCTTGCGTCTTTCGCCGACGCGGGGTCGCCTCATCAAAGTCGATAGTAACTTCTTTCTCGGTTCTATCAATTGCCCTAACTATCCCCAAGTCTCCATTAAACACTTCTTTGTTGTAGTCTTTCTTTAGCTGCATCACGCGATCTCCCGAAGGGAGGTAGCTTCGCTAATCGCCCGTCCGTAGAATACTATCGCCTCTGACTAATTCTTTTTTGTATTCGGCAGCAGGATTGATTAGCTGTTGCAATACACCGTTGAGATTGCGAGTGCCTACCAAACCCCTAGTCATGGGACAAAGCACCTGGACATCGGTAGCGGGATTAAAACCAGCTTTGGGAACGTAATGTTCTATTAAATCGCAGATAGTCTGTACTCCATGTTCGGGTTCTGTGCCTCCAGAATGCCAGAGACAATCAGAGGTAGCTTTCATTGAAACGAGTTCTAGTTTGGGTATGCGACCATTATTTATTTGGTGAGCAGTTCTGACGATCGCACTCTCGGCAGCTTGTCTGAATACCTGAGTTAGACGAACGACGGAAATTTGTTGGGAGGCGATTAAATCTCTGAGGACATTTCCTGGTGCCACACTAGGCAACTGAGCGATATCTCGAACCATAAGTAGCAGAGCGTCTTTGGGCAAGGCTTTTAGTATCGCATGAGCCATGAACAGATCCACCATACTGCATTCATCGACTACCAGGGCATCGCACTCTAAAGGATTGTCGGCATCGCGTTTAAATCCCATTTTAGAAGGCTCGAACTCTAACAACCGATGTAAGGTTTTAGCTTCGATTCCCGTGACCTCTGTTAGTCTTTTAGCTGCCCTGCCAGTAGGCGCACCTGCCTGAAGTTTTTTACCTATTGCTTTCCAGAGCTTGACAATGGTATTAACTAAAAAGGTTTTTCCCGTTCCAGGACCTCCAGTTAGAATCAGCACTCTTTCTCTAGCTGCTGTTTTTACTGCTTCGTATTGTTGAGAGGATAAAACAATTTTTTTAGCGACAGTGAATCGGTCAATCCAGCTTTTGACGCGATCGCTATCTACATCGGGTTTAGTTTCAAGCTTTTGCTTTAACAGTTTGGCTAGATGCTGTTCGGAATGATAGAAGTGGTTCTCCCATCCAAGAAGCATAAGCGGTATGGTCTTTTAGGTCATTACCAGATAGAGTATGGATTAAAATTATCAGACCATTTCTGTTTAATGCCAACCAAGTTAGTAAATCAGTATGTCGATCGCGATCGAAAGCTAGCTGACGAGCGACCCTGCCGAGGTTTCTTCGGCTAAGGAACGCGCGAGCTTGAAACTCCAGCAGGGATGAAGACCAATAGGTCTATGGTGCATCCGACCAACCGTTACCCCAAATCTTTTACCAGCTTCCTCACATAAAGCTTGGGCTGGCTCGACGGTCGATTCATCAAAATAGACGTGGGCGTGATATCCCTTGATTAGCTCGATGTCTTGAAATTCCATCTAGTTCTGATTTAAATGATTAAATAAAAATGCGCTCGTACCCCAATTATTAATATATATTCGGACGTTAAATTTATAGGCAAATATAATAGTCAGTAACCTGTATATTTGTAAATGGTGAGTATTGATTCCAACCCACTACAGAGAATTAGTCTATGCAGATTGAGAAGCGCAATATCGGGTTGACGGTAGATGATAGCCTAATGCGCGTCTATGTTGCTGCGCCCCAACTAGCAGGTCAATATCCTGGTTATCTTGTTTTATTCCGATATTTATCAGTTGGGTAGACCGATTACGCTGTTGGCAGATCGTCTGGCAGGATATGGCTATGTAGTTGCCGCTCCCGAAATCTTTCATCGAACCGAACCCATCGGTGCTGAGATCGAACCAAATGATTTGGGAAGAATGCGCGGTAATGATAATGCTCGATGCACTGCGATCGCGGAGTATGATGCAGATGGGCTGGCAGTGCTAGAATGGCTTAAGGCAGAAGACAACGTGGTATCTGAGAAACTAGGTGCATTCGGCTTCTGTATTGGCGGTCATTTAGCCTTTCGTGCCGCTTTCGGTAGTCAGGTGAAAGCTACTGTCTGCTGCTATCCTACTGGAATTCATAGCGGCAAGTTAGGACGAGGAATAGCCGATACTATCGAGCGCGTTGGTGAAATTGAGGGTGAAGTTCTAACCGTATTCGGCAGTCTCGATCCTCACGTTCCCCCTGAAGGTCGCGAAACGATTTTACAAGCTTTAGACAATGCAGGCGTGCGCCACGAAACGTTGCTATATGAAGCCAATCATACTTTTATGCGAGACGATGGCTATCGATACGATCCTATAGCTACAGATGATGCTTGGGGTAAAATAACCGCATTTCTAAAGCGTGTATTGAGTTGAAAGCTTTAGTTTGGTGCGATTGCTTAATTTTTATTACCGTTTGATATCTTCTAGAACTTCCCACTGCATCATCTTAGAATTTATGTAGGCTAATGGTAGTTTAATTTTAATATAAAATCTTGTACCGCCGCGATCTCCTAAAGGGAGGTGACTTCGCCAATCGCCTTCGGGAAATTCTTCACTAATTAAACGTCTTATTATTAACTACTTAATTAAATACGGTCGGTAGAAGTATCAACGCTATCGGAAAAAGTTAATTGTCGAGAGAAGCTATTATTGCCAAGATAGAAATTACAACAGCAATACCGATGACAACCAAAGCAAAATCGCCAAGCCGTATTGTAGTGTGTATAGCTTGCGTAATTAGTTCATTATGTTTATTAGATAGCTGTGGTTGATTTTGTATTTCCATGAACAAAAAAAGCCAGCAAAGAGCGAACGCCAACAAAATCAAAAAGTGGCTTAAGACTGCTGCCGAGCTTAGCAATACTGCTGAAGTTTTATATCTTGGTATCCCATAACAATTGCTTCTCCACTTCCCTGTTTCGATAGTAGCGACCGCTGTGTAGAGCAACTACCAATAAAGCGATCGCCAATCTTCTAAATCCTATGAGAACTCAGGCAAAAGTAAAATCGGAAGCAGTTAGACTATCAGCTTGTACTYCTAGTAACTCAGCTATGGGAGTATCTTCATCTAGACTAACAATCGCGTTGTCTCCGTCTTGAGATAAATTTAGCTCTTCAAAGCTAAGGTTGGGGAAACCTTCAATTCCCAGAACATCCTCTCCAGAGGTAAAGTCCGTAATCTTATCAGTTTGACTCGGAACGTCACTAATAGCAATCCAGAATTGGTCGACACCAGCATCACCAGTAATCAAGTTATTACCACCATCAAATACAAACAAGCAGTCGTTGCCCTTGCCACCAGATAGAACTCATTTGAGATCTATAAAGCATTTATTATCTAAAAACTTATTCCTTAGAGCTGATTCGGAAAGCTTCGTCTAATGATATTACTCAGATAGGCTAGGCTTTTTTAGAAGATAATGTAGACCCCATTAACAATTCAATTAAGCGAAGCGGTCGAGAGTTTGGAGAGAATTTTCTCGGGTGCAAAATTGCTCATCGTCAAGTCTGACCGTTAGCCCTTTCTTTTTTCAATAAAACTTTAAAGCTTTCTTCCTTGAGAAGGTTAAAGCAACAACTCTTTTATAGCTTCTCTTATATGCATGATGCTATGTCTTTCAAACTATCCCTTTTTTACATTAATGTACACTGACACCTAGGAGATGTAAGTGTATCTTTAGCGGTAGTGCTGCGCCAGAAACTAGAGAAAAAGAAGTGAGATTTATCAGTCTGCGTTTTAGCGATCGCTTGAATTTCTTCTAATCAAAGTCAAAATTTGACACTCAATTTTTTAAAGCAAAAAACGTCTTCGGAAAAAATTGACATCTAATTTTTTAAATGTAATTTTGGTCTAATTTAACAAAAAAAAGCTACAAGCTATATGCTGAGATACTTGTAGAATAACGTGATTTTTGACACTAATTCTTTAAATTGGACAAATAATTCTTTAATGTACAAAAATCTTGAGATGCTATGCTCGCTAAAAGTCATCAGATTAAGAATGACGCGATCGCGCCTCCAGCATAAATCGCCCAATCGACACTACTCAATTTTATTTCGTGACTTTCTTAGTCGATTTATGCCCCATGCTCCGCCTACTAACAACAATCCTAAAGTCGGACTAAATTCAAAAGGAACTGCTGCTGTAACCGTACCAGATGCAATATATCTTGTTGTTGGGTCGCCGAAACCATCAAAATATTGTTCGTATGTTGTTGCAGGGTTGATTTGGGCGGTTTCTGATGGAGCTAGATCTACTAAACTAGATTCAGATTGTAAATCTAAAAAGAATTCATTGCCACTTGCTTCGTCATATAAGGACATAGCAAATCCGTCAGCAGAACAAGATGATAAAAAAGCATTATCACTGCTATCAGTGTAATTGCTACCAGCAAAGATTTCGCTGCCTGCGGTAGTAGTTATGTCAATATTGCTACATTGATAATCATCGCCCGATAAGGTAGGTTCGTAAAGCTCGAAGGTACCACTGATAGTTCCTCCATATGTCTCTTCAAAAGTACCAGTAAGAGAAAAAGAAAATGCCGAAGCTGAAGTGATAGTAGCTAATGCCGTAATGGATGTAATTAAGGTTGATAGAGTTATTTTGGTTATCAGATTATTCATAATTATGGTTTGAATCAAATAAAATTTAAGTTTAAAAATTGTGATTTATAGTAGGAAAGATTTTCTTTCCTACATGACTAGTAACGCTCGCGCCAATTTTGTTAATCAGAAAAGTAGCTCGATAAATCCGAGGCAAAGAAGTTACGAATTTGGGCGATAGTCGTACCATTACGCTTAATTAAGCCGTAATAAGTAGAGTCTTCAAAGGTTAATTCACTGGCATTGAGGTCGACTAATTCTAAGGTATCTTCGTCGGGGTTGAAGTCTAAGATCGTATCCGTGACTCCGTTATCGCGAATGATAAAGGTATCGCTACCGCTAGTGCCTCGCAAGCGATCGCTGCCCTCTTCGCCGTCGAGATAATCATTTCCTGCATCGCCGATCAGATAATCATCTCCTGCACCACCGTAGATAGTGTCATTGTCGGCACCACCGCGTAAGAGATCTTTACCATCGCCACCAGTAATGACATCGTTACCAGCATCGCCGTAAACGCGATCGCTTCCCGCACCGCTATCGACATTATCGGCACCATCGCCACCCCGAACGTTTTCACTCTTGGTACTACCTGTTACGGTGTCGTCACCCGCACCAGCATCAATGGTTTGATTGCCTTCTTCATTATTAATAATGTCGTTGTTGTCGCTTCCTTCTACTTTAGTTGTGGTAATGCCAGTTCCTGTTAGATCGATAGTGTAAGCAGCTTCGTCATTGTCGTCGCTATTAATCGTGAGGGTGGCGGTGGCTTCTCCTGCGGTACTGGGGTTGAAAGTGACGGTTAAATCGGTACTCGCACCTGCGGCTAGGGTAGTATTGGCGATCGCGCTACCATTTTCTAAAGTAAAATCGCTAGCGTTAGTGCTTGTAAGGGTTACATCTCCCAAGTTGAGAGTTTCCGTACCGACATTTTGAATTGTGAAAGTCTGTTTAATTGTTCCCGCGTCAATGTTAACGCTACCGAAGTTTTGGGTTGTGCCACTAACTAAATCTGTTTGCCCTTGAGCAACATTAATTTCTGTACCATTACCCGTACCACTTAAGTAAACGATATAGGGATTTTCATCAGGATCGTTACTACCAACTTCTAAAGTTGCATCTATCTCTCCACCAGAATTAGGATCGAACTCGATAGTTAAATAATCGTAATTTACCGTATCAGAATAGTAATCGTAACCAGCGATAGATGTAGGGATATCTCCAATAATTTGAAAATCACCCGCACCTCCCGTTTCGCCATTAATCACGATATAGTCTATTTCTAAATCGCCATAATTACTGTTATATAGTTCAAAGTCATACTGAACACTACCATCGGCAACATTAACAGAACCAAAATCGAAACCATCACCGTTAATAATTTCATTTTTATTACCAAAGCCAAAATCAAAACCACCACCGTTGCTAGTTTTACTACCATCATCAAAAATATCTAAGTCTGGATAAGTAATAAATAGATCTAAAGTTCTGACCGTATCTGTGCCGTTAACATTGACCCTAAGACCAACATATCCTCCTTCGCCCCCGACTGTATATTTTTCAAGATCGACTCCTGCTTTGAGATAGAGTTCGTTACCATCGATTTCAAAATCTTTTGTATAGGAGGCTGTAAAACTAGCAACACTAAAGGTTTCGTTGCCGTCTCCACCAGTAACAACTAGATCGGCAAGCTTAATCCGATTGGTAGTATCGGTATCTACGGGTATTTTACGAACTGTATTTTCCAAAGCGAATGTTACCGAACCTTCAACAAGGTTATTAAGTTCCAAGTAGAAATTTTTGGTAGTAGTATTGGTGCCGTCGCTGACTTCTACAGTAACGATATGTATATCGTCAAGCTCGTAATTTAAATCCGTGCCTGCTTTGAGATAAAGCTTGTTATCAATTAGTTCAAACTTATCTGCATCACCACCTGTAAGCGCAACGGTATAAGTTACTGAATCGGGATCGCTAATGGTTATATCTGTAAGTTCGATCGCGCTACTAGTATCTGTATTTTCATCCAACTTAACAGTAGTGCTTCCTAAAGTTATAGTAGGTGCTTCGTTGATATCTGTAATCGCGATACTAAGAGTTTCTGTATCGCTATAGATACCGTTGCTGACTTCTACAGAAACGTCTAATTGAGTGTCAGATTCGTAATCTAAGTTTGTTCCTGCTTTGAGATATAGTTGATTATCAATTACCTCAAACTTGTCTGCATCATCTCCCGTAAGAGTAATGGCATCGGTTGTCGAATCATCATCGGTAACAGTTAAATCGGCAACTTTAACGCGACTATTGGTGTTTGTATCCTCAGCTAAAGAAGTAACTGCATTTTCTAGGGTTAAAGCAAGTGCGAAATCGACATCGGTAATGGCAATACTAAGAGCTTCCGCATCGCTATAAACACCATCGTTGACTTCTACGGTGACATCTAATTGCGTGTCAGATTCGTAATCTAGCTCTGCACCAGCTTTGAGATAGAGTTCGCTATCGTTAACTACTTCAAACTTGTCTGCATCGTTACCTGTAAGAGTAATGGTATCGGTTGTCGAATCATCATCGGTAACAGTTAAATTGGCAACTTTAATCGCACTACTAGTATCTGTATCTTCTGAGAGACTAGTAACTGTGTTATTTAAAGCAATCTCAGGTGGTTGGTTGCCATCGAAAACGACAATTTTTAGATCTAAAGAACCACTATTAGTGTCATCATTTACTTCTAAAGTGAGATTTAATTCTGGTTCGTTTACATGGTCTAAAGTTGTACCAGCTTTGAGATAGAGTTCTGTGCCGTCGATTTCAAACTTGTCTGCATTGTCTCCAGTAAGACTTATAACGTTGTTGAGGTAAGAATCAATTGTGTCTTCATCGGTAAGATCGATCTCGGCAACTTTGACTCTATTGCTAGTATCGGTGCGATCGCTCACCTCAATTTCTAGAGCTTGTTGGGCATTGTTGACCAAAACGCCATCATTACCGTTACCAGTGCGATCGCTTACGGTATTGGTATTTACAGCAGCAAAATCATAGTATGCAACTAAACCCGTTTCCGTTCCTGTCAGGGTATTATTCAGATCGGTTTGGATTTCTGTTTGGGTGCGAGTAACATCCCAGAAGCGAACATCTTTCATCTCACCCGTCATAAAGAAAGATGAATAATCCCTACCTAGTTTAAAAGTATCACCGTCATTATCGGCGACATCAAAAGCCGAATTTGTCTGTTGAAGATTGAGTTCGCCATCTACATACATCGAAACGGTCGTAGTATCTTTATCCCAAACTAAAGCTATATGATGCCATTCTCCATCAAGAACCGCAGTATTACCCGCATTCGATCTGGTAGTTGCAACAGCATATCTCAAGTTGTAGTTTGTCGCCCAATTATGTAAAGCTTTTTCTCCCGCTTTTAAAACTCCATCGGAGTTATCTTTAGCAAAAATACCGCTAGATATATCATTGCTATTAATCCAAGCCTCAAAAGTATAGTCTGCGTCTAACCGTATTGAATCGGAATCAATTTCGACGTAATCTTTATCGGTATAGGTTTCATTGAGAGCTAAGTAGCTACTAGAAGTAAAATCGTTTGTGACATCAACAGTAAAGGTAGCAGCATCGTTGAGGTTGTTAATTTCTAAGCTAAAAGGTACAGAATCTACTAGAGTGTTGCCAAGGCTGGTATCGTATAGCTCTATCGTTATGTTGTAGCCATCTTTGGTTTCATAATCGATCGCTGTATCCGCTTTAAGATATAGTTCCGTACCGTCTATTTCAAAGTAACTAGCATCATCTCCTGTCAGACTTAGAGAATTACTTGCTAAAGAATCATCGGTGATATTAAGATCTGCGATCTTAACTCTACTGCTAGTATCGGTATTCTCGTCAAGATTGGTAACAGTATTCTCCAAAGCTAAGGTAGGAGCTTCGTTGACATTGGTAACTAAAATTGTAGTGTCTAAATAGGCTTCTAACGTCGAACCAATACTTTCATCATTTACTTCAATGGTGACATTAAATTGAGGTTTAGTTTCGTAATCCAAAGTTGTTCCCGCTTTAAGATACAAATCGTAGATTTTGTCATCATCAGTATTTGCTAAATAAAATAAATCTTTATCGTCACCCGTTAGAGCAATGTTGTTGGTATTAGCACCAACATCTTCATCGCCAATAGTTACTTCGCCTAACTTGACATCATTGCTAGTGTCAGTGTCTTCATCGATATAAATAATGTCTTTATTATCTGCATGGTTGACTTTAGTAGCATCGTAATTACCAGTAGCATCAAAGACAGTATTTTCACTATCGGTATCAAAAGTGTAGTAGGCAGCTAAACCAGTTTCGTTGCCTGCCAGGGTAGTATCTAGATTTGCTGCTATTTCTGATTCTGTACGTGCGACATCCCAAATTCTAACCTCATCTATTAAACCAGAGAAATGGTTCGTACCTCCACTGGTATACCAAACGAAAGGATAACCGATTTTAACCGTATGACTTTCGTTATCTGCATCTAAACCAAAGTCAATACTTGCCGTATCGAGAATGCCATCTACATACATGTAAACGTCATCATTTTCTCCTACTAAAGCAATGTGATGCCACGCACCATCGTTCACTTTTGTTGAGCCATTTAAAATACGTCCGTACGGTCTGAAATCTAAATTACCACTACTGTCTATAACCAAGCCTTTTTCGGAAGATTCCGTAGTAAGGTCGTTATCAGTTTTGGCAAAAATTCCTTGATTAGTTCCAGTAGTTTGAATCCAAGCTTCAAAAGTAAAATTGTTACTACCAAAGTCAAACAATGCAGAATTGGTGTCAACATAATCATCAGTGCCATCAAAACCCAGACTATTTCTAAATGCGGTATCTTGTTCTATGGCAACAGTAGGAAGATCGTTAAGGTCGTTGACATTGAGCGTAAAATCTATAGAAGTCTCAAAACTATCGCCTACCTCTTCATCATCTACTTCAACAGTGACGTTATATGCTGCCAGATTTTCGTAGTCTAAAGTAGTTCCTGCTTTGAGATAGAGTACGGAATCTTCAATCTCAAAGTATTCTGCTTCGTCACCCGATAGATTTAGAACGTTAGTGCCCAAAGCATCATCGCTGAGGTTAATATCGGCAACTTTAATCCGTTCTGTGGTGTCGGTATTTTCGTCAATGTCTGTTACCGTATTTTCTAGAGCAATAGTTGGTGTTTCATTGACATCGGTAAGGGTTACGGTAATGTCTTGACTAGCTTCTATCGTTGCACTATCTAATTCGACAGTAAAGTTTAATTCCGAGTCGGTTTCATAATCTAAGATTTCTCCAGCTTTGACTACCAGTTCTGTATCGCTAATTTCCAGCTTGTCGGCATTATCTCCCGTCAGAATAAGATCTTCAGTGCCGTAAGCAGTATTTAACATGGTAATGTCGGCAATTTTGGCACTGGATGTATCGGCACTATTTTCGGCAATTTCGATATTATTATCGAGGCTCAAGCTATTATCGCTGATGACTCCAGCATCACCATTTAAAGTTCCGTCAAGACTAGCACCGTATGGATCGACGCTGCCTACTTCATCAAAAATAGTAGTGGTGCTATCGTTTTGGAATGTATAGTAAGCAAATAGATCGGCTTCTGTTCCAGCAAGTTTAGTGTCGGTCGTAAAGTTATCGATAATATCTGTTTGGGTTAAAGCTTGACTCCAGATTCTTACTTCGTCCATTTCGCCAGAGAAGTTACCAATATCAGCGATACCTAATTTAACTTTAGAATCAACGTACCCAAAACCCCAGTAGAAGATTCCACTCCTGCTAGCGGTATCGTTTACTCCGTCTACAAAAATAGTACCTTCATTCGTAGTATCATCATGGACATAGGCTACATGATGCCATTCACCGTCATTGACAGCAGTATTTCCAGTAACTACATAATCATCATCAGTTTCCCAATATATATCGTCGTATTGATAAAAAGTTAACTGCCCAGAATCATTAATGTAGAATAAACTTTCTCCTCGTGATTCGTACCTATTAGAGTCTTGGTCGCTAATGATACCTTGTTGTTCGGTTGCCGAGGTTTTAATCCAGGCTTCTAGTGTAAAGTTGCGATCGTTATTGGAGGGATCGTAATAACTAGAATAGTCAGTATGGTAATCATAGTTATTAAATGATACGTAATCCCCGTTGCCGTCTAAGGATAGAGTTTGATTGGCTGGTGATGTAAAGCCCAGACTAAATATCTCATTAACATTGCGGACTGGAATACTGACATCAACTGAGTCATCGGGAGTATCGCCAACGGTATCATCGTCAACTTCGACGGTGACATCTAAAGTAGGATTGGTTTCATAATCAACCGTCGCATCTGCTTGAATATATAGTACGGAATTTTCAATTTCAAATAAATCTGCGTCATCACCTGCAAGACTCAAACTGTTAAGATTATTGGTTTCTAAAGTATCTTCGTCAGTGAAGCTAATCTCACCAATTTCTATTCTTGCGCTGGTATTTACAGTTTCAGGTAACTCGCTATTGATAACATCTACACTGGGATCTTTTGGTGCATCATTAGCATCGGTAAGCCTAATCTTAAGCGCGATCGCATCATCGGGAGTATTGCCAACGGTATCATCATCAACTTCAACGGTGACATTTAAAATATTATTGGTTTCGTAATCTAGATTTGCTCCTGCTGCTATGTAAAGTTCCGTACCGTCAATTTCAAATAAGTCGGCATCATCACCAGAGAGAGTTAAGTTATTAGTTCCTAAAGCATCATCGTCAATAGGAATATCGGCAATCTTAACACGCTCGGTAGTATCGGTATCTTCTGCTAGAGTAATTACACCGCGATCGCTTTCTAGGGAAGCATTATCTACTAAAGTGTTGTAGTAATAGAAATTATCATCGTCAAAGTTATAGTAAGCAACCAGATTTTCTTCATCACCAGTTGCAGTTGTCGAGAGACTGGTTTGGATTTCATCCTGAGTCAGAGCTTTGTTCCAAATCCTCACATTATCTAGTTCGCCAGAGAAATAGCTGGCTCCATAAGCGAGTCCGAGTTTGAAGGTATCGTCTTGGTTATCTGCTGTATTAGTAGAGTAATTCTCACTCTTCGTATCATTTACTCCATCGACATAGATATAACCCTGACTATTAGCAGCATCCCAAACTACCGCTACATGGTGCCATTGTCCGTCATTAACTGCGGTATTACCGACAATACTATTGTTGCCGTTACCGATAAACTCTGCTTGACCCGAACTGTTGATATAGAATGCTTTTTCGCCACTTTCCCAGGTAGTATCATCATCAGCTTTGCCAATAATTCCTCCCTCGGTTTCTGTAGTTTGAATCCAGGCTTCTAAAGTAAAGTCCGTGTTGGCGAAGTTAATAACATCGCTATTGGTTTTAACATAATCGCCGTCTCCGTCTAAGGCTAACACCCGATTGGTATAGGTGTCGGTGTAATCAAAACTAATGCTTGGTGCTTCGTTAACATCAGTAAGATTGACTGTGGCATCAAAAGGAACGCTAAAAGTTCCGTCATCTGCGTTAACAATGACATCTAAAGCAGAATCAGTTTCATAATCGAGACTTGTTCCCGCTACTAAATATAGTTCGGTGTCGTTTACCAGTTCAAAAGATTCCGCATCATCACCAGAAAGTGAAAGAACGTTATCCCCTAAAGCATCGTCGCTAATAACTATATCGCCAATTTTAATACTACTCGTGGTATCGGTATCTTCTGCCAGGGTTAAAGTACTATTTTCTAGGCTAAGACTCGGTGCTTCGTTGATATCGGTAACGGGAATGGTTAAGTCTACGGTTTCGTTGGTATCAGTATCGGTTACGGTAACTTCGTACTGCGCTAGAACTTCAAAGTCGGGTGCGGTGATGAAATGTAGTTCGTCGCCAATCATTTCAAATGAGGCTGCATCCGTACCGCTAAGGCTGAAATTGCTACTGGTGCTGAGAATTTTAGCAACTTTGAGGTTAGTGGTATTTTCCGCTACTTCAACAATTATCTTAGCTTGGCTGGTAGGAGCGGTAAGATCGATGGTGTTTTCGTTATCGCCTAAGTTGCTGTAGATAGTCAGTGCGATCGCGCCAGCGGTAAAGGCGGCTGTATCTATTGTGTTATCGCCTGTTTCGGCATAATAATCAATGGTTTCAATGCCACTGTGAGTAATGTTGATAAAGTCAGTACTGGCGATCGAAGTATTGTCAGCAGTAATAGTCTGAGCGGCATCCGATTCATTGGTTACAGTTAACGAATCGTTGCTACCCGTTCCGCCTTGAATATCTATAGTATCGATATTGCTATGGGTAATAACTTGGGTTAAATGACCTGTTATTTCTGTATCGGTAACAGTAAAAGCGTTATCGCTACTGTCATTGGCATCATTTAAGACGAGTGTATTAGCTCCTTCTCCGCCATCAATGTTAACTATTCCCTCTATGGCATTGCTCAATTCAATATTGTCATTACCCGCATCGCCGTAGAGGTTTAAAGTTATCTCGCCAGCAAGTGCTTCAACTACAAAGCTATTGTTTTGGTTGGCAAAAGTAATATCGATCGCCTCAAAGCCAGTAAAGTTAACCGCAGTGCCAGAAGTGCTATCGGTAATAGTGTAAATACCGTTGCTGTAGGTTAAAGTTCCTGCCGTTCCTACAAAGTCGAGATTTAAAATTCCCGTACCGCTAGTATTGCTGAGATAGGCATCTTGAGTGGTATCGAGTCTGTAAGAGCCGTCAGCTTCTAAATAGACATCTAAATAGTTATCGCTGCTACCGATAGAGTTGTTGTCACCAGAGTCATTGCTAATATCGGTACTGCGAATATTTTCATCATCGGTGTCGTTGCGATCGCGAATTTCTCCTGCAACGGTAAGATTTACGTTATCTCCTGCATAAATTTGTTCGATATCAAGATCTCCCGAAGCCTGGTTGAGATAGATATCGTTGTTGGCACGGGCAGTTAGGGAATTGGTAGCAAGTTCAATAGGAGTAGTGTCACTGCCAATACTGGCATCTCCTGCTTCAATAATCGTATTGCTAGCGGTGATATGAGTAGAGCTAGTTGTAGTTCCGCTAATTCCTTTACCAGATTTGAGACGGATTTCGTTAGCACCAACATCGAGATCGTTAATAGTAATATCAGCTTCCGAACCCAAATAAGCATCGGCAGTAGCAGTTACGTTGAGTTCTCCCTTAGCTTCAAAATCTAGGTCGTCTATTTGCTCGATAACGATACTGTAAATAGACTCGGCATTGTCATTGGGATCGCTTACTTCAATTCCCGAAATATCTAGATAAGTAATGTCGTTTGGTTCTGCTGTTAGTAGATAAAGCAGATCTTCATCGCTAATACCAATTATGCTACCGTCTGCATTTCTGACATCGATCGTTTTCGTACCTTCATCAATGCCAATTCCGCCACCAACATTGAGTGTTAAGTTACTAGCTTGGATGTTTTCAGCTTCGATATCTACTTCCGTATCGGAAACGGGGAGTAGTAAGCCTGGATTGATTACTCTGGTAAGTTCGTCTACCGTCCACACAGCACCTGCGGTAATTTCTGCTTCTTCTTCGGTGGTTGCAGTATAGGTATAGTCTGGATCGTAGTCATCGGTGAGTCCCGATGTTGCTAATTCTTCATGGAGAGTATGATATTCGGTGGTTTTGTTTTCTTCCAAAGTGGCGATCGCACTATCGCTATAGCCTAGTTCTATTAGCTGTGTCTCCTCGGTATCGCTAAAGCTGTATACATAGTCGGGGTTATATTCATCGTAGGTGTAGTCGGTAATATTGTTATCGTCGTCGTAGACTGGGGTGAGGTTACGATACTGCCAGTAAAGCTCGTATTCCGATTCTTGAGCGCGTTCGTATGCCTCTACTGCTTCGGATGCTGCTGCGCTGGCTGCACCCGTTTCGTCGGTAGCAGTACTACTAATATCTTCGTCGGTTAATTCCATATCCGACCAGACAGTATCGAGTAAGTCGGCTCTAGCTGCTAAGTCTTCTGTTTCTTCGGGGTTGTAGTCGATAATGTTGCCACTAGTTACGGAAAGATCGACATCGCCGTTACTAGAATTAGCTGAAGCTAAGTATAAATCTCCACTAGTTTCAGTTACATTGATGTCGCTTGCTGCATCTATAGTTACGCTACCAGTTTCCGACGAGCCAGAATCGATGTTGACATCCAAACTAGACGAACCAATATTACCCGTATCGGAAGTCAGAGAGATTTCCTGACCAGTAATTTTAGAATCAATAGAATTTGCTGCTAAGTTACCGTAGGCTTCAAGATTGACATTACCAGAAGTACTAACCGTATCGACAGTCAGATCCCCTTGGGTTTCATCGATATAAATATCTCCTGTCGCGGTAGCGTTTAGCGTACCACCTTCCAAATCGGTATTAATGGCAATGTCGCTATCGCCGATAGAACCGTTACTGTTAATAGTCAGGCTTTCAGTATTGATTTCATTTTCTGTCAGAGAACGTACCGAACCAGCGGAGCTATCTATAGTTGTATTGCCGCTAATATTGGTAATGTCCTCGTTGAGCCAAACAGTAGCATCGGAGTTAACTTGAATCGAGCCTGTATCGTTACCGATGAAACCAACTTCGATGTCGTAGTTAGCCCGAACAGTACCCTGATAATCCCTTACTACTTCGCGCTTGTTTTCCTCCGCAAACCAAATATAAGAGGCTACTTCGCTAGAAAAAGTAGGATTATCAGTATCCCAATTAGTAGTAATCGATCTACCTAAACCGTCTTGTTCGCTACCGTCATAAACTCTGGTGAGAGTAGCTGCATCGTATTCAACAATACCGTTGTATGAACCATCATTATTTTCTCGGTCGTTCCAAGTTCCATCAGGGTAGATGTTTACATAATCTTCGTCGCCATCGTTATTTGGCTCTCCGCTATTCCAATTGGTATAGTCAGCAGTTTCACCGCTGACCCACTCAAAGTTACCTTCACTATCTTTGTCGGTGTAACCAATCCAGAAATTTTCGCCGTAACTACTAAACTTCGATTCTATCCAAGCTTGTTCATCTGCATCATTAATAGTGACCAGATTGCCATCGTAGCTTAAGGCATCTGTTTGGGTTGCCGTCCAAGAACCCTTATCTTCGGTAAGGAAATACAGCTTGCCATCATAGCGGTTATAGGTAGTCGAGGTAGTATTGGGACTTGATAGAGTAACATCATCTATAGCTCTATAGTCCCATTGATAATACAGATTGCGATCGCTTAAGACGTAATCAACTGTATTATTAGCAGAAGTTTGCGTATAACCATTAATCTGAGAATTATCACTAATTACAATATCGCCATTGACATCTTGCGTATAGGTGGTGGTTAGGTTTGTAGTAGTTCCGTCATCGTTATAACCTGTTTGACCGAGATCGATAATCTTAATCTGACCTTCAACACCTTCCCCACCTGTATCTAACTGTGACAGTTCGAGTTCGTAGTCTGTTTGGTTATCGATGGTAATGTTGCCAAATCCATCCATTGCTTTAATGCTGCCATTACCAGTACTGACAATATTGCCGACTAGCTGAACGTAGCCTCCTCGAACCGACACATCTTCTACTTCAATGCGATCGCTTTCAGAATTGTATCTGGCAGTTATGTTATTTCCATAAGTATCTGGGAAATAGTCGGAAAGGTCTAAGAGTGAAGCAATACTGATGTCGCTAGTGCTAGATAGTTCGATAATGCCCCTACGGGTATTACCACTATTACTATTACTATCATTCCAAAGTCCATTCGTTGTTAGAACAGTATAATCTTCTCCCGTACCAAAATCATTAGGTTCGTTCTCGTCCCAATTAGTGTAGCCAACAGCAGAACCATCGATCCACTCAAATACCCCTTCTTGGTTTCGATCGTGGTAACCGATCCAAAATTCTTCGCTATGGCTAAAGGTAGATTCAATCCAGTCTTGTTCGGACTCGTCATTGATACTAACTAAATTACCGCCCAAAGCTGCTGCTTGGGTCTGGGTTTCTTGCCAAGTACCCGCATCTGAAAGTATATAAAAGCGATCGTTATAAACATATACATCGTGACTAACGCCGAAGTGTGAAAGCGGGATTTCGATGATACCTCTAACTAAATCTTGAGAACCATAATTGAGATAATTATCATTATCATTCCAAAATCCACTAGGTTCCATTTGGGCGTAATCTTCATTGTTATCAGAATCATTGGGTTCGCCAGAGTTCCAATTGGTATAGGTTAATTCTTCTCCGTTAGCCCAAACCCAGCCATCGGTTGCGGGGTTGGTTCGTCTTGCAGATTCAAAACCGCCATAACTTTCGTTATCCGTTAGTCCAATCCAGAGTCGTTCGCTACCGCCGAAAGTATCATAGAGCCAATCTTGTTCGTATTTATTGTTAATGGTAACTAAGCTACCACCCAAGCTTTCTCCATATTCTTTTACATGATGCCAATAGTCTTCTTTCTTACTCAGTAAATAGATACTATTGCCGTAGATGTAGCTATTTTCAGGTAGATCGATACTATTTAAAGCGTCTAAACTATCAAAATCAGCGATCGCATTTAGATTGTCTGCTAATTTAGAGAAAGTCGTTTGCTCGGTTTTGAAATCTTGGATAATACTATCAACATTACTATCGAGAGTTAGGTTATAGTCGGCAATTCCACTTTCAATAGTTCCCGCAACATTAATATATTTTGCATCGATAAAGACACTACTTTCGGCAACTAAACTACCGCCACTAGCTTCGTCAAATTTATCTTGGATTAAACTGCTGTCTGTAACCTCATAATCAAGTCTATAATTTAGCGATCCATCGGTATATTGAGGAACATAGTCGCTACTAAGCCCTTGATAAACAGGTGTGCCATCATAAAAGAATTTTTTAGTGCCACTATCAAATTCGTGATCGTAAATATATGCTTCTTCTACAGTCGCTACATAACTTTGAAACTCATCATTCCATATAGCTTCGGGACTAGAACCAACGGTAAAAGCATAACCATCGCTGAGGTAAAAGCTTTCTCCAGAATCTATATTAATTGTTTTTGCCGAAATTTCTCCAGTGGTTACGTAAATCGTGCCATGTGCATTGGTAATATTTACAGAGCCATTACGATTGGTTATCTCACCTTTAATTTCCAGAATTGAACCACTACCAGAGAAATTTTCATATTGATTTTCAATAGTAATTTTTGCTTCTGTCTCTTCGCTATCGGTGGTGGTAATGTTAGTAAAGTCAACTAGGTCGCTGTTAATTGAGAGATCGCTATTGGCGGTAATGGCAGCATTGTTAAACAGCAGTTGTCCACCGTAATTATCATTAATTTTGACATCATTAATGCGGAAATAAGCATCACTTAGATTGGTAATGGCAATTTCGGCATCTCCTTTGGCTTCTAGAGAACCACTGCCAACTAAATAATCTCCTGAAACATTAATACTACCTACTGCAACTTCTATATCTGAGACTTCTAAAACTTTGGTATTGGATATATCTCCTAAATTACTTAATTCCTGTTCCCAAAAATCAATTTCTGCTTGAATAGCGTCAAGATCGAGGTCAGCACTAGTACTATTTTCTGCTTCTGTTATCTGTATGTTCAAATCATCAATAATCGCCTGAATTTCTTCGGCTAAATTAACAGTAGATTCAGTTACCGTAACCGTTTCGTCATTAGTAGCAACACTGTAATCTTCGTTAATAGTTAAAGATTTAACATTATCTACTCCAGCAGTTATATTGCCGTCAACAGTAACGCCATTGATAAAAGTTTCTGAGGTAGAATCATTGGTCAAAACAGAAGAAACATCTGCACCAAAAAAATTAGCTATACTGCTAGCAACTTGACTATAAACATCCGTACCTTCTCCCGATGCTTCGGCACTATAGCTACCATCATTGTTATTGCTAATTAAGTTCAAATCTTGGCCGCTAGAAACTGCTGCACCATTATTAATCGCGATCGCATTATTGAGGGTAATATTACCATCGGCATCGATGTAATTTTTTGACATGGGGCTGGCAGATTTGTTCCAGAGATTTGTATCGGCATTAACTTGAATACTATTGCTATTGCCGTTAGTATCTTCTCCTGCTGCGAAATTAACATCACCCTCTGCGGTAACAGATGCACCACTATTTAAGATAATTTGATTATCGACATTGGCTTCAGCTAACGTATCTCCCTTAGACACCCCAGACAGTCCATAAGCACTGGCATTTGCTTCGGCTTCCAAGTCGGCGATCGCTCTGGTGCTAAAGTTGAGATCGTGGGTACTGGTAATATCGGCATCCCCGATATTGATATAGGCTTGGTTGGTGTTGTTGGTAACTTCGGCATCGGCTTTAGCCGAAGAAATTAAACCACCGCTATTAAGCTTGGATTTGACATCTGCTCGCACATCATTGAGTATGGCGAAGTCCATATTATCAATAGTGTCGTAATCTTCGTCGCCAACGCTGAGGATCGCCCCATCATTGACATTAATATTACTGGTATTGGTAATAGTAGTAACGGTTTCTACTGCGGGCAGATCTACAACCCCACCCGAACCAGATTCAGCGTTCTCATCGTCTAATGCTGCTTGCTCGATATTGTTGATAATGGCAACATCAAAGTCATCATAAGCCGTGACGTTAGCGTTGCTATTAAAGTTGACTTCGACATTGGCATTGACGGTATTTTCGCTGTTAGCACCACTGGCACCGACTAAAGAAGCGTTAGTACTGTCGGTTTTGGCGTTGAAAGTAGCAATGTGTTCGGCTGCAACATCGATGGTATTAACGGTAACTTGACTATCAATATTGGCTTGGGTATCATTGGTATTTCTCGTCTCTGCTTCAGCAGCACGTCCAGAGATAATTCCGCCACCACCAGCAATAGATTCGGCGTAGTTATCATCATCACCGTTGACATAAACACTAAAGGTATCGGCATTTATTGTTGAATTACTAGCAAGATCGATGTTGTTGCTGGTATCTGATTCAGCCAGAGCGTTGTTAAAACCGAGAGCCAAAATACCGCCGTTATAGCCATCAGCAAAAGCATCCTGACTGCTGTTGAGATCGGTTTGGAGAGTGGCAGTGTTGGTAATGTTGAGAATTGCTCCCGAATTAATATCAATGGTGGTGCTAGCCGTATTTCTAGCTTCGGCAGTAGTAGCATTAACAGAACCTATCAACGAACCACCAGAAGCACTAGCATTAGCTTCGGCGGAAATTCCCGTATCAGGTAAAATTTGTTGGGCAGTTAAGCTAAGATCGCTGGCGGTAACATCAGCATTACTACCGATGTAGGCATTAATAACTGGTGCTACTTCTACCGTTACTTCAGAGTAGCCAACCTGAATTCCACCCGCAGCACTGACTCCAAAAGCATCTCCCGTTACTTTTGGTTGAGCGATCGCGGTAATAGTAAGGGTGTTAGTTACGTCAAGATCGGCAGCATTGGTAACGTAAGCTTCTGTAGTCGAAGTATCCTTAGCAGTAACGCTATTACCCGCACCAGCAGTAGCGATCCCTGCCGAAAGAGCAGTGACATTGCCATCTAGAATAGGTGTAGTAGTTGCAGTAACATCTAAATTACCCGTAGTAACTACGTCGGCTTTATCGATATAGGCTTTGGTAGTGCCATTAAATTCAATATCTGTAACGCTGGCACCAATAGCTGTAATACTGCTTACTGCTACACCAACCACGTCGGCATCTATAGTTGGCGTACTGGTTGCCCCTACCGTAACATCATTAGCACTAACAACGGCATTGTTACTAACGTAGCTAGATACTGTAGAAGAAATAGTAGCGGTAACTTCTCCTCCAGCACCAGCACCACCAATGGCAGCAGCAACGGAAGTAGTAACCGCTTCTGATTCAATGGTAGGAGTGGAAGACGCATTTAAAGTAACATCGTTAGTGGTAGTTACTTTGCTGTTATCGATATAGGCATTTACAGCGTTATTGATAGTAGTATCCGTCAGAGAAACACTAACCGAAGCACCAATAAAGCTAGCTGCCAGAGAGCCAGTACCGACAGTGGGTTTAATCGTCGGCGTATCGGTAGCCGTTAGAGTAACGTTGTCTGCCCGTACTGCATCGGCTGTAGTCAGGTTGCGAATTAAAGTTTCTACCGTATTAGTAGTAGTAGTAATTACATTAGCTCCTGCACCGCTAAGAGAAGCACCAGAAGGTGCGACTGCGGCAGCTAGGGATGCGGCTACGGCATAATTATCGTTAAAGGTGAGAGTAGAATTGGCAGTGAGTTTTAGATCTCCTGCTGCGTCAACCGTGGTGCTGTCGCTGGAAGTTGCTCCAATATACGAGCGAACGGTATTGCCGATGGTGTTGTTAACCTCCACTCCAGCGATCGCCATACTAAAGGAAGCACTGGTACTACCTGAAACCGAAATACTACCGCCAACGGCAACTGATTCAATCGTACTGTTATCTTGGGCATTGAGAGAAATCGCACCACTGGTACTAGTAGCTTTACTACCATCTTGGATATAGGCTTCAATCGTATTAGTAATATCGTTAGTGGTTGCCGCTCCCGCACCCGACGCGCTGAGAGAAGCACTTGTACTAGCAGCAACGGAAACCGCACCAGCCATAGTCAGATTTTCAATATTAGAGGTAGATGTAGCTTCAATAGTTAAGTCACCCGCAGCCGTTACCTCGGCATTATCAATGTATGCACTTACGGCATTGCTGATAATATTTTCGGCGGTAGCCACCCCTGCGGTAACGCCTCCACTAAACCCAGAACCAATAGATACGGCGACGGCAAATCCTCCCGCATCGGCAGTTACGGTACTGTTATCGGTTGCTTTAATAGTAATCGCACCGCTATTGGCACTGGTAACGGTACTGTTATTATCTACGAAAGCTCGTACGGTATTAGCAATTTTGTTTTCGACTCCAGTTCCCGCTCCACTGAGACTGACATTTAACCCCGAAGAACCAACCGAACCGCTAGCTGCGGCACCAATACTAAAGAGATCGACGGTTCCAGTAGATGTAGCGGTAGCACTAACTCCTGCTGCTGAATTAACTACAGCATTACTGATATAGGCTTCGACTGTATTGGCAATATCGTTATCTGCCACAGAAACCCCTACCGATGCCGAACCATTAGCCATTCCATTGCCAAACTTCAGAGAGAGGGCATAGCCTCCAGCATCGGCAGTAACCTTACTATTATCCTGTGCTAGTAAAGAAATTGCGCCACTGCTAGTAGTAGTTCTAAATTGACTAGTATCTGCTACGTATGCAGAAATTTGATTTTCAATAATATTTTCCGTACCCGCTCCCGCACCAGTCAAACTAACACCAATACCGCTACTGCTGTAGGTTCCCGAAACTGCTGCACCTAGAGCAAAAGCGTCGATAGTTGAATTGGAAATTGCAGAAATATCAATTGTGCCGTCTGCTTCTACTGAGGCATCGGTAACATGAGCCGTAACCGTATTGGTAATTTCATTACTGGCTACACCCGCACCTACCGATAGAGCGGCACTGGTAGACCAAGAATCACCCGCGATCGCTAAGGAAACTGCTGCTCCACCAGCATCGGCATAGATAGTAGAGTTGTCCGTTGCCTTGACAGTCATGGCTCCCGCAGCGTCTACATTGGTGTCAATGTTATTACTATCGTCTAGATCGTCAATTGAGGCATCAATCGTATTATTAACAATATTGCGCGTACCCGCACCCGCACCACTCATAACCAGTCCGCTCTTATTCCAACTAGCAGAGCCAGAACCAGAGATCGAGTAAGCTGTAATTGTGGAAGTAGAATCGGCAATGAGTTCCAAATCTCCCTGAGCCACTACTCGACCATCTTTAATCCTGGCTTTGGTTTGGTTTTCAATTTCGTTGATGGCAATAGAAATACCAATAGTAGCAGCATAGCTGTCGGTTTTGCCTTGTAGTAGAGAAAAGCCGAAAACTCCAGCAAGAGAGAAAATTTCGGCATCATCGTTAGCAAGCAGTGATAATTTGCCGTTCAGGTTAGTTTCTATCTCGGTATAGCCATTATCGATATAGGCTTCGGTTGTGTTAGCAGTATTGTTATAAGTCAAGCTGAACTCGGCTGCCATACCGTTTAAACTAGCACCAGCAGCGACCGCAAAAGCATGAATGGTATTAGTGTTGGTAGCGTTTAAGCTAAGGTTAGTGGCAGAAATATCTGCGTCCTCGATATAGGCTAGGGTAGTGTTGTCGGTAAAGTTTAGTCCGATACTCGCACCAATGCCGTATTGACCCGAATACTGTAGCGCACCTGCTACGCTGAGAATTGAGGAGCTATCGGTAGCAGTTACGATAATATCGCCACTGGAGTTAACGTTGCTGTAGTTGGCAATGTAGGCATAGGTGTCATTGGTAACGTCATTGTCTGTGAGCGTCCCTGCAAAAGCTACACCTTTATCGGCAAAAGACCCAGAACCACTTGCAGCAATTCCCAAATGATAGTTTTCGTTGGTACCAGTAATATTAAGACTGCCCGAATTAATCGCCGAATTATCGACATAGGCTTTGGTTTCACTTGTCACCAAATTGAAGCCAAAAGAACCAGCAATACCGTATGAACTTTCTGTATTAGAGCTACCTTTAGCAGCCGCGATCGCCACTGCTCCTCCAATGGCATAGATTTCATTATCGCTCAGGGCGGTAATATTAACGGCGTTATCTGGAACGTAGAGATCTATACCTTTGACATAGGCTCTGGTTTTGTCTTCGATGTAGTTAATAACGGCACTTCCCGAAACACTCAGTCCCCCTGAAGTTCCCGTAATCGAAGAGTAGTCTTTTAATTGAGAACTACCAGCAAAAGGATCTGAAGCATATTCGGTCGAACCAGAGGCAAAAGTACCCGCGATCGCACCTCCTAAAACTACCCCGCTATTTTCACTGCTGACTGTTACTGCACCCACAGCATTAACAGTACCCTGGGTAAGAGAGACGGTTATTTTCTCAAAGAATTGATGTTCGCTACCATTACCCGTATTGGTTAAATCGAGCGCGTTATTATTAATCTCGCTATAGCTATTGGCTTCGGCTTCGGAACTCGCTAACTTGATGGTATTCTCGTCAATAACAATGGCGTAATAAGTTCCTCCATCGGTTAATTCTCCATCTACAGTGCTAATACCAGTATTGCCACCATTACCGTAAATTAGAGCATCTCCCGTACTTAGTTCGTGGTCGCTCAGGGTAATCGTATTGGCTTCGAGATTGACAATTGCTAGAGAAAAAGAATGATCGCTACCGCTACCCGTATCGGTTAGAGCGATTGCGGTATTGTTAGTATCGCTATAGGCGATCGCATCAGCATAACTACTCGCGAGTTTAATCGTATCGCTATCTATGGCAATAACATAATAAGCATCTCCGTCAACTAAGGTGCCACTACTCGTACCAATACTCGTTCCCTCGTTGTTACTGTAAACTATCCTTTCGCCTGTCTCAAAGCCATGACCTAAAAGATTGAGTTCATTAGTATCGATATTAACAACGGGAGTCCGCAAACTGTGAAGTTTGCCATCTCCAGTAGAGGTAAGATCTATTGCTACTTCATTTGCGGCATCGGTAGCGTTAGCTGCTAGCTGTAAGCGATGATCGTCTACTTTAATAATGTAATAAGTCTGTCCGTCAACTAGCTCGCCATCGGTATTATTCGCACCAATATTAGTATCGCCGTCATTGCTATAAACTACCGCGTCTCCAGTCTCAAAACCGTGGCTGTTATAGATAATGATGTTATTTTCTAGATCTAAAACCGAGCGAGTAAAGTAATGCTGGTTTAAACCTTCAGCCGTACCACTATGAGTTAAATCTAGGGGCGTATTGGTATTGTCATTAACATCGGCTAACTGGAAATTATTATCGTCAACGTAAATTACTTTATAAGTCGTTTCGTGTTCTAATACGCCAATATTTTCGACGGTTAACTCTTCTTCGCTTTCAACATTGGGAAAGTCATTAGCGAGATTGTTATAGGTAACTAAATCTCCGTCGCTCAAACCGTGACTGGCTAAAGTAATTGTATTGTTACTAATTTCGCTAACATCAATTTCATCAACAACGATAGTTTCATTAGCAGGTTCGATAAATTCATACCCCTCTACCCCTTCAGTGGGACTAAAGGTAGTTTCCGAATCACTATCTCCCCCGCTAGGAGCAAAAGCAAGACTGTCTAAAACAATTAGTTCCTGATTAAATCCCGTTCCGCTGCTGCTTAAATCTTGGGCAACTCCTGCTAGAGCATTACTTTGGCTAGTAGCTAACTTAATCGTGTTCTCATCGACGACAATTACATAGTAAGCCTGTTCGGGAACCAGATTACCGATACTTGTTTCTCCTGCATTATTGTAAACAATGGCATCGCCAGTAGTTAGCCCATGATTGGCGATCGCAATACTATCGTCATCGATATTGACATCGCTAGTAGCTGCAAAAGTAATAGTGTCTGAAGTATTCCCCAAAATCGCATCAGTAGTGCGATCGATAATATCGAAAGTTGCTGCTACGCCAATTCCCTGGTTTTCTCCCGTTGCAAAACCCCCTGTAAAGTTATAGGTATTACTATTATCTAGGGCATTAACGGTAATTGTTCCCGATGATTCTACCGTTGCTAAATCGGAAACATGAGCGGTAACTTCACCAACGCGATCGACTGCTGATAAGCTGATGTTAGTCGCTTTCTTAGCAGATCCCGTAATACTCCCCGTCGCGCCAATAGAAATCTCGGTATTGTCTAATTCGGCATCGACATCCAAGGCATCGGTATAGATTGTGGCACCATCTTTTATAGTTGCTTTGATGGTGTTGTCCGTGTTGGCATAAACAACACCCGCTCCAATTCCCGAATCAGAAGTTACTCCCTTGCCAAATAAGGTGCTGTAATTGCTTTTACCTTTTAAAATCCAGAAACTATTACCGAGAATTGACATCAGATCGTCTACAGGATTGAAGTTTCCTGCAAAATGAAGGGTAAAAGCATTTCCATAAGCATTGACTAATACCGTCTGATTCCCCGAACGATAATTATTGTCTTGATTTATCAGGGCATTTTCTCCGATGTATGCCTGACTGTTATTATCAACATCAAAGTAATTTACCGAACCTGCATAGGAAGTATCGCCAGAAGCTTTGGCTTTTGCCCAAGAATTAAATAAAACGCCTACCCCCAGGTCTTTTTTAATGTGACCTGTAATGTTAGAAATCAGATCGTTAACTTCTTCGATTCCCTGTCCTATAGAGCCATCAAAATTGAGCTTGAAATATTCCGTCACATCTGGATCGAAAGGCATATCGATCTCTGATTCAACGCTCATTGCTCCTGATGCATCGACAGAAGTATTGTCCCCGATATAAGCCTTAGCAGTATTTTTGATATCGGCTATAGAAGTAGCAATAGTTGCACCCGTAGTCGATCCTTCCTCTTCCCCCGATTTAATTTTGGCTTTAGAAGCAGAGGCAAATTCTGGTATTTCTTCGACTTTTGCCGAAACATCAAGAGTTCCCCCCGATTTTACTGTCGCACCGTTACCAATTCTCGCTTCTGCCGTGTTGCTTTGATTGGTGTATAAAATCGAACCTGTAAGAGCGGTTTGTCCAGAATTACTGGATTTGTTCTTAAATCCAGGTATTTTTGATAGAGCTTTTTCTTGTCCTTTTAGAATAAATTTAGAAACAATAGAATCGGGTTCGCCAATTACAACCTTTGATGCAGCTTCATTAGTAGTAGTTATAGTCTCTGCATTAAGATCGATATTTCCCGTAGTTTCGGTATTACCATCGAGCAAGGCTTGGGCGTTGATGTCACCCAAAGCTACATTTAATCCTAAACCATAGCCTCCTTTGGAAGTTAAACCCAACACATCGAGAGATGTACTGTGGTCTTTATTGGTAGTAGCATCAATATCTAAATTGCCACCAATATTGAGAATCGAACCACTATCGACATCAACAGTTGAGTTAATATCTGCTTGAGTAACTGTCGCGCCAAAGAAATATTTAGAATTGCCTTTAAGTTTACCGAAACTTTGAGCGGCAGCAGCAACACCCAAAGTACTATCTGCATGAGAAGAAACAATTAGATCGCTAGAAGTATTTATTCGCGCTCCCGTGCCAATATTTACCTTAGCCGTAGGGTTGGATTCACCGTAAGCAGCAGCTAAACCCAACTGCAAACTAAAAGCATCAACTTCCGCGCTAGCAGCAGCATCGGTATCAAGAGTTAGTCTACTAGCCTCTATCTGAGAATTTGTGCCAATATCAATTGTTGATTCTGCATCCGCACGAGCGTAACCAAAAACAAGAGATTCAGTCTCTAATATCCCGAATCCTGTATTCAAATAACCATTAAATATCTCTTCTATGTTGTCTAAAACCGAATCATCTTCGCTAAAGCCATCATAGGTATTGGAACTATCAGAATCAACATTCAGGGCAACAGCACCACCTTTCAATACCGCACTATCTTCTAGATAAATTCCCGCACCAGCATCGTCAGAACTTCCCGTATCGCTTGCCGTAAAGTTTACCGTCCCTGCTGTGTAACTACTACCATCTTCCACCTGAGCTAAGACAGCAGCATTGCTGGCTAGAGTTATATTTTGTCCTGTAAAAGTAATATCACCCGAACTGCCTATTGAACTATCGCTGCCATCGACTTGACGAGTCGATACATTCGCACCGCTACCTACATTAATAGTTTCCGCATTAACACTAAAATTACCACCAAAAGTCTGAATATTTCCCGTAAGGTCAACAGTATCGTCTCCTCCTTCTCCAGCAACGCTAAGAGCGATCGCATTAGTACTAAAATCTAAATTAGAAATTGCAATAGTATCGTCGCCATTACCCGTATTAATTTGAATTCCAGAAGTAATGTTAGTAAGTAATGTCGAGTAGACTTCGCTACCAGCTTCTTGAATTGTTAAATTTGTGCCATCATCAGAAACAGCTAAATTTACTGCGTCAGTAGCAGTATAGGTAAGTAAACCATTTTCCAAAGATGTTGTAGAAGCTAAGACATCTTGATAGTTAGATAAAGCTAGAGAGTTGGTTTCAATGTCTCCCTTAGCGTATTCTAAATCCCAATCGCCACCCAAAACACTATTACCCGTAAAATCTTCTGAAGCAGCGACATCTGCGCCAGTAAGTTCGCCCAGGCGATCGACAAAATCTTGTCCCGTTTCTCCTTCTGCTACGTTACAACCATAAAATAGAAAATCGGCATTTTCTTGTAAATTATTACCCCATCCTGTCAAGCGATCGCTATACTTATCTAAATTCGACCAGTTTAACTCTGTCGCGCCTAGCTGTAGACTTCCTTCATCGCCGTGAGTAACAAAGTGAACCCCACTAATATCTTCCTGTTGCGCTAGGACTTCACTAACCCGACCGATGCTGTCTAAACTACTATCGAGAGTAAATACCGAACCCTCAAATCCTGCAATTAAACTTTGATAGTCTTTGACGGTTTCATCGACAAAAATAATTTCCGAACTCAGTAAACTTGAGGATGTAGTTGTCTCGCTTTCTGGCTTTAGAGGCTCGAAACCCAATCCAGATAGTTCGGAGGTAAATTCCCAGTTAGTATCGTTAAAATTGGCAGAAGACATAGTATTTATCGGTCAAAGTATAAAAGTTTGCTAAATATTTGTAACGGCGTTTTAAAAATTACTGTGGCGATCGATTTTGAATTTGCAAGCACAGCGATCCAGTTTTTTTGTAGCCTTCAGATCGCTAAGTAATACGTAAATAAATTTAGTATTTTAAAAATAGGAAACTCTGAAAAATAAAGGGAGACAACTTTTAGGCGTTGCTGTCTCCCTGCATACTTCAAAAAGCAGATAAATTGTGTTGTAAGGAGAAACTAGAAATATTAGGCTTCTATAGGTATTAATATTTCTTCTTTAGCTTCTAGAGGAAACTCACTAATAATTTGCTGGAATTTTTGAAGATCGTTTTGCCAATTGGTAACTATGTCTTTAATTTTTTCCGTACGTTCTGCATCAGTATCATGCTTCAGTTCGTAGGCAAAATTACCACTAAAAACAATGATTGGTAAAGCTTCTGAGTCTGGCTGGCGCAGTTTTCCTTCATTAATGACAAGACTACAGCGACTATCCTCAAAGTCATAAACTAAGCGCAACTCTGTTTGCACTGGTTTAGTTCCATGCTGTTGCCAAGAACCAGGTACTAAAATTTGGTTATAAAAGTCCTGATAAGATTCAAAACCTAAAGAGTCTAACTGCAGATAAGCTCGAAAGTTAATACCCAGTGCATGATAATCGAGATTAGATAATTTACTGATATAGCCTCGGACGACTTCAGGACTAACGCAAGCTTTTGGAGTTTTGTCTTCTAAAGTTTCTCCAAATAGGCAGCGATTGGGTTCGCCAATAATATTAATTCCATTGCTATAGACGGTTTGGCTAAGGCGATCGTTAGCAACGGGTTGACGACTCAAAGTCCAATCACTGGAAACAATACCGCTAGATTGCAGAAACTTAGCATGAGCCAGACTTAAATCGTAATTACGGATTACAAGAGCAAAAGTTAGTTCGTGAACTTTGAATAAACTATTCATCTTTTTCAGTTTTTTTACAGAATGCAAATCAAATATTTTTGTCTGCAATTTGCTTTTATGTTAAAGCTAAGTAAAGAGATAAGCATTAGAAAAATTACGTATTTTATCTTACTTTTATTTTTGAATACGGTATTTTTATAAATGTTTTAATAAGCAAGCTATAAATATTTTGTCTGAGCCAATTTATAATTTTTCAGTGCATATACCGCTAATCGATAGAATAAATTAGCGGTATATGGTATATACAGTTATTGAATTTTCTGAATTTTTTTTATTAGAAAATAAACTTTTAAATATCTAAAACCAAAATTACGGCGATTTATTTCTTAGCTGAATATAAATGCAAATTAAACCAGGTAATCAAAGATAAGAATTTTTATTTAAAATAGGATTAATTTGCATTTGCTCCAAAATTTTAACAATTAGGCACTTTGTTGAGTTGTACTGGTGTCTCAAAATAATTGGACTAGCGTCTCAAATATCTGGAGATTACGTTTGAATGAGATTTTGACCTCGTCTAAAACTCACTAAATTTTCTGAAGAGTAAAGATAAAGAGGTTTGACGATTACTTACTCTATAGCTAGTATGGCTAAGCGAAATATTTTTAAAGATTACTTTAGTAGTGGTAACATCCGAGCCGACCGTTAATACAGCAAATGCTAAGAAGATTCCTTATGCTCAACCCTGTTCGGATGAAATGCCTCCGAAAGATTGTTTGACTGCCTGGCATGAGCTAACTAGCCCACTCTTTGACATCAATGTACAGAAACCCGACCAATTTTCGGGTTCGGTCAAAGCCTACCTACTCGGTCGGATAATTTTTACCGAAGTTGAATTTGATGCTCAAACATTTCGTCGCACCTTGAGGCACACCAAGATAGGAGCGAGCGATCATCTGGTTTTAGAGTGGTATTTAGATGGAGGCGGGACAGGATATCTAAAAGACGACTCTATTATTATGTCCCCGAAACAAATTAATTTGCTTGACTATCGGCACTCTCTGTACACAAACATTAGTGATGCCAAGTTGATTTCGTTTACGATTCCCAGAGAAATGGTTCAGTCCTTTAATACCAAGCATTCCTCGGCTCTATCTTGGGACGTATCATCTGCTAAAGGTAGAGTTTTGTCCTCGTTTATGAGTGAACTTTGGTGTTTGCTGTCAAAGGTCGAGCAGTCTGAAGCCAGAGAACTGTCTAATGCTCTAGCAGGGTTACTCAATGGACTGCTGTTGCCGCAACGCCAGCAGTCAGACTACGAGCAAACATGCGTACGAGCTTCTACACTAACCGCAGTCCAAAATTTTATTAGTGCTAATTTACATTTGTCGTCTCTGAATAATGAATACCTTTGTCAAACATTTAACATTTCGCGATCGAGCTTGTATCGTTTGTTTGAGAAATTTGCTGGTGTAGAGAGTTATATTAGAGAGCAACGACTCAAACGAGCTTTTGACCAACTTATTGATGCCAAACCAGGAACATCGAAAACTCTAATCTTTGACATTGCTGTTAGTTCTGGATTTACCAACTCTGCTTATTTTTCTCGCTTATTTAAGAAAACTTTTGGGGTAACACCATCGGCAGTTTTGCATGATGCGATCGAGAATGATGATTTACAACTGACTGAAGCTAAAGAGCAGTATGGGCAAATAAAAACATTTAAAAGATGGTTTGTACAAGCTTAACTAAAGAGCAACCTGCAATTATAAAATCTCTGCTATTACGTTAAGCGATTCAAGTTGCTTATGACATTTCTTGTAGCGATCGCTTGCATGACGAATTGCCTCGATTAATTTCATCTTCAGCTTTTGGCTGTCAGATAAATCGTCTAATTAAGATTAAATTGTCGTTAATTAGTCACTCTAAGCTTAAGGTGCCATCGCCTCAATCGATTTTGCATTTAGTTCGCGTAACCGTGTCTCTAACAAACTAGCGGCTTTTGTTTCATTAATATCTACGAGAGAAACAGATATATTAACCCAAAAACAATCCCAATCTCTTAAATCTTCTAGTCCAAATATCCAGGGTAATAAACGGCGAGACATGTTTTCATTGGCAAGAGCGATAATTTGACTTTTGCTAAAAGCAGTTTGTCCTTGTGAATACATACAGGTATTGAGATACATTTTCTCATCATGGGTAGATAAGCCGTAAGTGCCAAGTTTATTTTCAACAACAGTTATTCTCGAACTATTATCGACAGTATCGGTTTTGTCAGACATATCCTTCGCTATTCCTCGATATCTTTGAATCAACTTCTCATTACCCTGGGTATAGTTAGGAACGTAATACACTTCTGTAACTAGGCTGTTGTCGGTTCTCTTTCGATCGCCTGTGGCGGTAAGCGGAGCGTAATCGCGCCATCCTTGGATATTTCGATTGCGGTAAGGAAATAGATTATTAATAAATTTAGGCTCGATCTCTTTCCATTCCTTAAACACAAGGGGAGGTACAAATTCATTCTTAAAATCTTTAACAAACAAATTAATCCCAATCGCGAATGCAACTCCCAAGCTACAGCAGCCTAAAACTACAGTTCTAGCTAACTGCCAATATTTAATGTTCATATAGCTTACTCAAATCTTGAGTTTTTTCTTCTTTGTGACTGACTAGAAGCCGGTAAACTAAGGCAAATAAGAAAACAGCAAGGTTGGTAAATATTGCCGCACCACTGCTACCGTGCCAATAATCAAAAGCTTCTTGGTGTTCGTTAACTACCAAAAAAGCCATCAAACCGAGACGTACGCTATTAACTGAAAAAGCAATTATCGTTGCCCAAAGTGCCAACAGGACTTTTTGATTTTTTTTAAGGCTAAAACATAAAGAGATGACCAAACAAAATTGCCACATTAGCCATAAAAGCTTAAAGCTAGTGCAGCCTCCCGCAATTTCAATCGAACCTGTGGGCAATACTACCGAATTATCTATTTGATGCACATCAAACCCAACATACCAAAGCATCAACCGCGATATTTTGGCATCCAAAATGGCAATATTTTTATTAAGCGAGAGCCAGCTGAGAATATGAGAGAGGGGAATACTTGTAAGACTGACAATGATAATTTCTCGCCAGTAGTGTCTAATGTGTGAAATTCTAGTAGCTAACAGACAAATTCCCAAACAAGAAATAATTGGATAAAAATGAGCTAAAACATCGGTAGCGCGATCGCTCATCAGACTACTACGCACTGACATCCAGGTAATTAATAATAGTCCCAAACAGGTAGAAAAAATATTACTATCGAGAGAACGTGTATTGCGATTTTGCCAAGTAACAAGCAAAGCCGCACACCAAAAAATCAAACAAACAGAATTGTAAGCAACTAAATGCCAATTTAAAAATATTAATAACCCTGTAATAATTAGCAACCAGAAACTATAGGGTTGTAATTGCACTTTTTCAAGCATTTGAGCGACTTATTAATTAGTATTTGTTAAACGTAATACTCTAGTCCACTGGGTATGACTCCAAATCATTATGAAGCCAATTCCAGAAATAATTGCTCCAATAATCCACTTAAAAGTTGTTTCGATCAACTCTGTTCTTTGTTTACTAAAATTTTTTTGCAGTTGTTTTTGACTATTTTGCTGCTGTTGCCTGACTTGAGTGAGTAAATTTTGTTTTAACTGCTGAGGAGAGGTAATTGCGAGTTCTGGTGTTTTTTGCTGATAAGCTCTAAGTAAAGTATTCAATTGTTCTTCATTGGCACTTTTTAGCTGCCTGGAATATTGCTGCATGCGTTCTTTTTGCTGGCTGATTTGAATAGCAAACTTAGCTTTTTGACTGCGCTCGATTCTAAAAGCATTACCAATTAAAATTGGCGTAATTAGAAAATACACCGTACCTAAAAATAGAGCCAACCAGGAAAGTAAAGCTAAAAAATTTAATTCTTTTGGTTTAATAAAGTCGCGATCGCGCCGATAAAAAATTAAAATCAATCCTATCAACGAACCCCAAACAGTTTCAACTAACTTACCAGAAGTTTCCCAAGCCCAAATAGGATTAAATAACTTAGCATTTAAAAATAAAGTTATATAGTCTAACAACATCAAACCAAGAATTATATAACCAACTAAATTGATGATTTTAGTCGATTGTTGCTCGACCACAGCATTGACCTGTTTGGGAGAAGATACTTGCTGTGGTTTTAGCTTAAGATGTTGTCTAAATCTCCACCAGTAAAACTTAAGCATATAAACTTTAGCAATCACAGATATTACCTGTTTGTTTATAACTCAATAAATCCACTCTGACAACAGATATTATTTTAAAAGTATACATTTATTTACTTTATCTAAAAATAAGACTGCATGGGTTTTAAATTTTTACCACAATAATTATTTTTATGTGCAGATATTTTTTTCAATTTTTGTCTACTTTGAATAGAACATTTCCGTAAAAATACGGGAGACATAAAGGATTATATTGAATTTAGAATAGGTAACTAAGTTCCTAAACGTAATTAACTATCTCTATTATTTATTGCTTAGAATTTTGTTAAAAAAAATATATTTGTTTAAAAAAAAGTGTAATTAATTGTTTGTTATCTGCTTACGCAAATAAATATTATTTTTAAGATTTTCAAATATCGAAAATATAGATTGACAATTTGGTTTTTTTAAATTTAAGTAATTATCTACTTTCAATCGAGTTACAAACAGTTAATCAGTCAATTAAAGTCATTCAAATTCAGGAAATTTAGGGTAGACAGAAATTCTCTGGCTTGAAGGGCATATTCCACGCCTACCCAAAAGGAGCAAAAATTATGGCAAATTATAACGTAAATCTAGCAACAGACAACGGCTTGGGAGATACTCCAGGAACTCTGAGCTATGCAATAACCCAAGCAAACGCCAATTCTGAAGCGGATACTATCGAACTTAATAATGATTTACGGCTAAGTTTGTCAAACGGTGTCGCTCGAATGCCTGAGATTGAGAGTGATATTACTATCAATGGTAATGGATATAGCATCAGTGGTGATAACGATGGTGACGGTGTTATCGATCTAAACGGTGAAGACAGACCCCTACTAGCTGTTACCAACGGTAAGGTAGAAATTAACGATCTTACTCTCACTAGTGGTGTAGCCAAGGGAGGCGATGGTTCTGGCGGCGGTGCTGGCACGGGCGGAGCCTTATTCGTCTACGATGGTGATGTTACCGTCAACAATGTTGACTTTACAGATAATCGCGCTGTAGGTGGCGATGGTAATACTGGCAGCACTGGTGGCACTGGTAGCTTTGACGGCTTTGGTGATGGTGGTAGCACTGGTAGCACTGGTAGCACTGGCAGCACTGGTAGCAGAGGTACAAATGGTATAGACGGCGCTTTTTTGGTTTCTAGTACTGGTGGTACCAATGGTGGCACTGGTGGCACTGGCTACACTGGTGGCACTGGTTACACTGGCGGCTTTGGTGCTGGTGGTGGCAGAGGCGGTACTGGTGGTAGGGGCG